>NZ_JAWPOH010000016.1:0-76908 GCF_037671525.1 Methylobacter svalbardensis | reverse complement strand
CGACTACAGATTCAAACGTTTATAATTTCTTATCTACGTAAGTTCTCATGTCGACTATTTATTACAAACGTAAATAGCTCGTCACAAGCACCCACACAAATTATTTTGATCAGATTTTTAAAGAGCGTGGAGCGAAGCCCCGTTGAGTTGGACCATTATACAGATCCAATTCAGTTTGTCAACACCCTGTTAACTTTGTTTTTCTTGCCGTCCTTGCCGAAGTCGTTTACCGAACCCCGAAGAAGCCGACCATTATAACCTACTCAGTCCGCTTGTCAACATCCTGTTAACTTTTATTTGTTGCTGCGTCTCTGCCAGGGCGTTTACCCCGAAAGAGCTGCGTATTATACAACGCCTTTTCATTAGGTCAAGCAGTTATTTATTCAACCAATCTAAATATCTTGCGACGCCTTGCTTAACGGTTAAAAACTCTTTCGCATAGCCCGCTTCTCTTAATTCGGAAATATCAGCTTGCGTGTAACTCTGGTAAGCCCCCTTTAAATGCTCAGGAAATGGAATGTATTCAATATTTCCTTCTTTATGCCAATCAATAACCGCCTGGGCAACCGCATTAAACGTTTCTGCCCGTCCCGTTCCTACATTATAAATACCGCGTTGCTCAGGATGATCTAGAAACCACAGGTTTACATCGACAACATCATCGACATGAACAAAGTCCCGCTTTTGCTCACCATCAGCCATGCCATCGCAACCCTCGAACAATTTTGCTCTTTTTTGCTCCATGACCTGTCGATTAAAGTGAAATGCAGTGCTACTCATAGCACCTTTGTGCTGCTCTCTTGGTCCGTAAACATTAAAATAGCGGAAACCGACAATTGGACTTTTTGTTTTAGCTAAAAAAGGCCGCACATATTGATCGAATTGAAACTTCGAATAGGCATACATATTGATAGGATGCTCGCAACTGCGATCAACTCGGAACCCCTGTTTGCCATTCCCGTAAACCGAAGCGGAAGACGCGTACATAAAGGCAACATTTTTAGCGATACACCAATGCAGTAAACGTTTGGAATAATCATAATTATTCGTCATCACATACCGCCCATCCCATTCCGTGGTTGCAGAGCAAGCTCCCTGATGGAAAACTGCCCGCACCCCATCAAAAAAATGAGCCATGCCAATTTTCTCTATAAACTCATCCTTGTCCATGTAATCGGCGATATCAAGATCGGCGATATTGTGCATTTTTCGCCCATTAGACAGATGATCCACCAGCAATATATCGCGTTCGCCCCGCTGATTTAATGCCCGAATAAGATTACTGCCAATAAAACCGGCACCTCCCGTCACAACAATCATTCTAATCCCCTCGCTTTTTTAATCATCGCCGTTGTCGACTGACCGTCAACAAACTGTAATATCTTTACTTCGCCACCCGCCCGAATCACACAATCGCCACCAGCGACTTGCTCCGAACTGTAATCGCCGCCCTTGACGATGACATCCGGCAACAGCCTGCAATACAGTCTTTCGGGGGTTTCCTCTTCGAATGAAACCACCCAATCCACGCAGGCCAATGCCGCCAAAACCGTCATCCGTTCCTGCAAGCCATTAATAGGTCGAGATTCTCCCTTTAGCTGCCTGACCGAAACGTCGGAGTTTACGGCCACCACCAAGCGATCACCCAGCGCCTTTGCCTGCTGTAAATAAGTCACATGTCCGGCGTGTAGCAAATCGAAGCAACCATTGGTCATGATGATCCGCTCATCATGGGCTTTGGCACCGGCCAATATTTGTACCAGTTCGCTTTCCGAAACAATACCGTATTGGGAATCCCGATCACCGTGCATGGCTCGCGTTAACTCCGGCATCGACACGGTTGATGTACCCAGCTTTCCGACCACTATGCCTCCCGCCAGATTAGCCAGATACATCGCATCATACAACGCCATATCCAACGCCACACCCAGAGCCATCACGGCAATAACGGTATCTCCGGCGCCGGTCACGTCAAAAACATCCTTGGCCTGAGCCGGTAATGAATGTACTTGATCATCTTGTATCAAGGTCATACCCGCCTCGCCGCGAGTCAGCAAAAGTGTCGGGATTTGACACCGTTTTAACAGCGCTCGCCCTTTTTCCAGCAAATCCTCTTCGCTTTCAGCAACGCCAACTACAGCCTGCAATTCAGACAGGTTTGGCGTTATCAGGTCTGCTTGTGCATATCGCTGATAATCCACGCCTTTCGGATCCACCAGAACCTTAATACCGGCCTGCTTGGCCTCAATGATATACATTGAAACATCCGCCAATGTTCCCTTGTCATAATCCGAGAAAACAACCGTATTATTTTCAGGCAGATGATCAACCAGTTTCGCCAATAAAGCACCTGAATCAAACTTAAGAGACGTCTCTTCGAAATCGATACGAATCAGTTGCTGATGCTGCGCCATAACCCGTAATTTGCAGATGCTGCGAATATCCCGCTCGACTACAAAGTCGCAGACCACGCCTTCCGCTTCCAGCAGCCGCCTGAGGGTCTCACCCTCAGCATCATCGCCAACAACGCCTAACAACGTAACCTTGCCGCCCAATTTGGCTATATTGAGTGCGACATTACCCGCACCGCCTACGCGATCTTCAATAGTTTTAACTCTGACTACCGGTACCGGCGCTTCCGGCGAAATACGCGCGGCCTGCCCGGACCAATATCGATCCAGCATCACATCGCCTATGACTATGATATGGGCCTTTGCAAACTCAGGTGCGATCGCCAACATTAATGGGCCTCCTCAATCGCGCCGCACCACCAGTGGCCTATCAATATATGCGCCTCTTGGATTCTTGCCGTCACATCCGAGGGAACAATAATCGAATGAGTAACCAGCCTACTCAGCTCGCCTCCCCCACACCCGGTTAACCCGATAGCAGCCATGCCTTTCAACCTTGCAGCTTCCACCGCTTTTAATATATTTTTGCTACGTCCCGATGTGGAAATGGCAATCAAACAATCTTTTTCACTGGCAATGGCCTCAATCTGACGGGAATAGACGGTTTCAAAACCAAAATCATTGCTGTGCGCCGTTAAAATCGAACTGTCTGTGGTCAACGCAATTGCAGCCAACGCCTTCCGGTTTTTTTGGTATTGCACCACCAGCTCCGCAGCGATATGCTGACAATCGGCCGCACTGCCGCCATTGCCGCATAATAGTATTTTTCCACCCTGCTTTAATGTTTCAATCAGCAATGCTCCGGTCGCCTCAATGGCACCGGAACAATCTGCCAATCGCTCCATCATCGCCTTATGCTCTTCGAGTTCGGCAATAAATGTCTTCAAAATAATGTCCTACGCAATGTCTGAATTTGATACCTCAGTAGCGGCGACCGGCTGGTCACGACTACCATGTTCCTTAAATTGCATGGAATGCAAGCGGGCATAGGCTCCATTTTTTGCAATGAGTTCCCGATGAGAGCCTCTTTCAACGATACGCCCATGATCCATAACCAGAATTATATCGGCGTTTTCAATGGTCGATAGCCGATGAGCAATAACCAGAGTCGTCCTGTTGCTCATGACTTTTTGCAGCGCCGCCTGGATATACCGCTCCGATTCGGTATCCAGCGCCGATGTTGCCTCATCCAATATTAATAGAGGCGCATCCTTCAGCAATGCCCTGGCCAACGCTAACCTTTGCCGTTGTCCGCCGGACAGTTTGACGCCATTCTCGCCTATTTCCGTGTCCAAGCCTTGGTCCAGTTTGGCGATAAATTCCATCGCATAAGCGTCTGTTGCAGCAGCTGTTATTTCACTTCGAGTTGCGGTTGCAAGCGCCCCGTAGGCGATATTGTTGGCTATCGTATCATTGAATAATGTGACTTGCTGATTGACCAATGCCAACTGCTTTCTCAAGTTTGCCAATTCATAAGTATTTATTTCAACACCGTCCAACAATATCTCACCGGTATCATGCGAATAAAAACGCGAAACCAAATTGGCGAGCGTACTTTTACCTCCACCGGAAGCCCCTACCAGCGCGATAGTCTGCCCAGGCTCGGCCTTAAAATTGATGTCGATAAGCGCCGGCTCATTTGAGCCCGGATATTGGAAGGACAGGTTTTTAAATTCTAACGCCCCCTTACATCTTTCGACCTGATAAGTGCCTTCATTAGACTCGCCAGGCTCATCCAGAATTTCAAATAACGATTCGGCCGCCGCGATGCCTTTTTGAATGTCGCCATTGGCGTCACTCAACTGCCTGATAGGTCTCGGCAATAAAAATGCCGCCGTCAAGTAGCCGACAAACTCGCCGACACTGGCTTGCTTCATAAAAAACAAGGCCATATACATCAGAAATGACAATGCGATGGCAATAATAAGCTGCATGATCGGATTGTGTATCGCCATCGTCGTTGACAGCTTTAACGATTGCCGCCGATTAAATGAGCTGCTATCCAAAAATCGTCGCCGTTCGTATTCTTCGCCGCCATAACTTCGCACCACCCGATGCCCGCCGACCAATTCCGAGGTAATATGGGTCATGTCGCCTATCGACTCTTGAATTTTCTTACTAATCCCTCGGAGGCGCTTACTCACATAACTTACCAGCACCACAATAATCGGCGCGATAGCAACAAAAACCAAAGACAACATCCAGTTTGAATAAAACAAATAGATTAACAAGCCTATCGCAGTAAATCCTTCACGCACAATGGTACGCACCGCATCCGTAGCGGCCTGAGTAACCAGTCCTACATTATTGGTTATCCTTGAAATCATATAACCGCTGTTATGCCCATCAAAATAAGCCGTTGGCAGCCGCGTATATTGATCAAAGATCTGACATCTCAAAGTATGCACGACATTGGTCGATACTTTGGCCAGAAAATAGTTGCCCAAATAAGCGCCAATGCCATGCACTACAATTAAACCGCTGAACAATAACGGCAAATAATACATCCCTTCCCGTGATTCAGTTTGCAACGTATCAATTATATGTTTGATCAATGCCGCGAATAAGGTCTGGGTACCTGAATACATCAGGAAACCGACAATACTGATGGCAAAAAGACCACGATGCGGTTTTACATAGGCCAATAATCGCTTATATATTTGAGCGCTTGCTTTGGATGTTTTGTTCATATTTTTGAAGATTTCATTATCGGGTAAAGCTGTTCCAGCTTGTGCTAAGTTATGGCGTTACTCAAGATACTGGGAAACGCCTTTTTTTGCGGCAATAAAATCCCGATGCTCCAATCGATCCAACAATCGCTGGTAATTAAGATCTTGCTTGCTTTTGTCATTATGACGATGCCATAGATGCAATACAGGCGCAGCAAATCGGCCTTCCTTACGCTTAATGCCTGCATGTATCAAACGAATAACCAGATCGGAATCCTCAAAACCCCAGCCTTCAAAAAGCTCGTCAAAACCATTTACCCGCAAAAAGTCGTTTTTCCATAGCGCCAGATTACAGGTCATGGCTTTTTGCCACTTTTGGGGTTGCAATTTCCTTAAAAAACCCAACGGAAGCTGAATAAAAGCCGAAATCCTGTTGATTTTTTTTTGTAACCGGAGGGACATGAAATATCTTAGCGGTTTTTGATGCAATGAAATATGTTTTTCAATGACTTCCTGAGTAAATGATTCGCTTAACAGCACCCTGTTTCCGGGCACAAAACACCCTGGTTCTGCCAGTTGTCGATGCCGGGCGATAAAATCAGCGGGGCAAATGCAGTCGCCATCAATAAACAGCAAATATTCACCCTGACTGCTCGCAACAGCTTTATTTCTGATGGTTCCAGCCCTGAATCCCTGATCGTCATGATGCACGTATTGAATAGATACCGGACTCTTTGCGCAATAAGCCTGGACCAACGTTTGATTAGCGGGTGTAGAACCATCGTCAGCGATGATAATTTCAAACGCTTGGTCATGTTGGGCAAACAGGCTATCCAGACAAAGCTCTAATGCGGCTGGCCAATTATAGGTGGTTACAATAACAGAGATTAAGTCCATTATTGATTGGGCTGCCGGTTTTGTAATTCCAGTAATTTAAGATATTTATAATAAGCACCTTCCGCATTAGAAATTGACAGCATCAACCCTTGCCGTCCATCCAGAATAGCGGCTTTAATCCAATAGGTCCGAATGAACGTCCAAAGCGCCTTTAAGATGGCTTTGCCCAACGATGAGCGTATACCCCGTTGGTAGAGCATTTCTGCGCCTAAAGTTGAATAGCTATTTACTTTATGCAACACCTCTTCCAGGTTTACAAAGGCATCATGCAGTAACGGCGAATGTACGCGACCGACTTCCCCTTGAACAATAATACTCTCATGTACGATTGAGTCAGTGAATTGTCCGCAATCACGACGAAACAATCGTAATACATAATCCGGCCACCAACCCGCATGGCGCATTTGCTTGCCGCAATAGCTGGAAAGACGGGGAATTTCGTAGCCATTATAGCAATCTTGCTGAAGCGCTTTTTCGATTTCCATCCTTAACTCCGAAGTGACAACTTCGTCGGCATCAATCGACAAAACCCAGTCTCCCTGCGCCTTATCCAAAGCACGTTGTTTTTGTTTACCAAAGCCCGGCCAATCGGTCATAAAAACCTTATCGGTGTAAACTTTACAAAGGTCAACGGTGCCATCGACACTACCGGAATCCAGCACTATAATTTCGTCCGCCCAGCTGACTGAGGCCAAACAGCGGCTGATGTGTTCAGCTTCATTTTTAGTAATAATAATTACACTAAGCACTGTCTTTCTCCGTATTGTTTGCCGACTGCTGAGCCAATAAACAACCCACAAAAAAAGCCAGCAAATGTCCCTCTGGAAAGGTTTTAAAGTTTGAATTAAACAAGCTGACTGCTGCAATGGCAACCAGTACACTGGCACCCATTGCTCCGTACGGTTGTTGAGTCGCTCCCTGCCTGATAGCCGTGTAAATATAAGCTAAAAATATCAACAAGCCGATTAGACCGTTTTCCAACCAGACAAATAAATATTGATTATGCGGATCGGATGCTGGATCGCTGCGCCAGTCTTGATATTTGGCGGCGACATGATTACTGTAAACACTCTTAAAAGCAGAGGTTCCGTATCCCAGCAAAGGTTTTTGCTGAATTAATTCCCACGTATTTTGCGCAAAAATAACCCGAATGCCTATAGACGTTACCTCTTCACTGGTTTGATAGTTTGTCTTTTCTTCCCAACCCACTTTAATACGCTGCTGTAAGGTACTGGAAGTTAATACCACAAGCAAAAGTGCTGTCGCCATAATTCCCAAAATATGCGGAAGTTTCTTATAGCCGTAGAGATTAGCAATCGCAAATACAGCAGCAACAGGCAAAGCCAGATAGCCGCTTCGAGACGGACTGATAAAGAAAATATTAAACAAAAATAAAACCATCATTCCTACTAATAGACACTTTTTTTGCTGACTGAGCGATTCTTTGAGCAAAAAGATACAACATAAGGCGGCAACGACAAAGGCTAAACTTTGCGAAGAGTGATTGGTCATAAAAATGCCGGCTTCTCTCCCTTCCCTTACCTGAATATCCAACAGCCACAATGGAACGGAGATAACCGCAGCGAGAGACATCGCGGTTAAATAAGAATAAACAAAACGTGTCTTCCATTGCGTTTGATAGAACAGCCCCAATAACACAAAAGTGTAAAATAATTTTTTCCAGCTAGACAGCGTGCTGACTTTATCCGCCCAAACCGTGTCCGCATATAAACTGCTGAAAATAAGCCAAGCAAAAAACAGTAACAACATTTTCCCCGCAGGCTGCCCTGCGGATATTTTCAGGCTTTGCCAAACTTGCCCAGACATAAGCCATGTCAGTAACATGGCAATACAAACCGCACTGGTAATGGCCGTAGAGGCGGGGGCTGCAATAGCTGCAATTATCGCTAGAAAGCGGCAGGTTAAGAGAGATTTTTCAGCAATAATTGAGTAGGAAAACATAGATTTTTTGATTAACGCCATAATTGATAAATATATTTTCGTTTCAACTTTTCAAAGCTAAATAACAGCTTTTGTAACCATGCTGGCGGGGCTTTTTCCAGAGCGCTCATATATAAACCGGCCTTACTGCCTTGTTCCACCACGGGCTCTTCTAGCCATAACATAGTTATCCCTAGCTCCAGATCAATTTTTTCAAACTGATTATCTATAGGCAATGAAACCTTGTTGTTGATGATCCAGTCCAGACGTTTTTGTGCGGTGTTAAAATCAATGATATAAGAATCGGCAAAACGACCTCGAGCGCCCACATATAAATGCTGCCCGAATTTTCTAAGGCTTTTCGGCGTATAAAAATTGCCCCCGCAGCCGATAAAAATAACTTTTGGCCCATCAAAGCGCGGGCTTTCTTCCATCGCATAACACAGGCCTTCATTAAAGCGTGGCGAAAAAACAGCATCATCTTCCAGAACCAACGCCTGCTGCTGTTTGTTTTCAATAATACTTTCCAGCGCCATGATGTGTTTTAAAGCACATGACATTTGGTTGGCCGATAAATTGTCACCAATAAAATATTTACTAACAACTTCTGCTGTTAGCTCATCCGCATCCCCGTCAAGAATAAATTCAGCCGTCATATCTTGACTTAAAAGCTGCGCTTCCATAAACGCACGACGCTCATGAAATGCTTTTACATTTATTACGTAAATACCATCTAGTTGTTTAGTTGCTGAATGCATTCCTGTTGTTACCTTGAAAAACTTGGAACTGTATCGAGAAACTTCACCCAGAACTGCAAGTAAAGTGAAATCAATTGCGGATAAATCATCATTATATTGTTATTCGATAAGACAAAATTACTCTTACTTACTCAATGCCCATCGAATCGATTCTTCAACACACTTAAGGCTTAGCGTATCAAGGCATTTACTTCGACTTTGCCGGTGTTTATCGCAACCTTCCAAATGACAAGGGACGCAGTCCCCTTTACCTTGAATCAAGCTGATATTGTTAAGCTGTTGGCTGCCTTGTTTATCAAAGGGATTTCTGTTTTGGTTAAACCCAGTAGGCCAAGGCGCCCATTTTACCGGATTGGTTGGCCCATAAAGCGCAATCACCGGAATTCCGGTTGCGGCAGCCAAGTGAGTGATACCAGTATCCGGGCCGATATATAATTTTGCCTGAGCAATAATAGTTGCCAGCTGCGCCAACGAGACCTGGCCGGCTAGATTGATCGTATCATCGGGAAGTTGGCGTTGAATTTTGGCGACATAGTCAATTTCCTGCTGACCAGGGCCTCCTGAAAGAACCAGCTTCAATCCCAACTTTTTGAGATACAGACCTACCTCTATCCAGCCTTCTACAGTCCATTGCTTGTATGTCCACTGTGGATGAGGGTGCAGTACAGCATAGCCCGTATTATCAGCCAAAAAAGGGAATTGCTGCGCTAGTTGCTTAGTATTGCTGATTTGCGGTGGAACCAATGAAAAACACTGCGGTACATTGATTAGACTGAGTAATTTAAGATGTTGCAAGACCGTATGTGTGTTGTCGTCATCAAACTCTGTCCAGTGTTGAACAAAAAAACGTTTCCACCAACCTGTAGTGTTTTTCGGCGGTACTGCGGCAACCCGTAATGGCGCTGCAAGTAATGCGTACAAAAAAGGTCGATCTCCGGCCTGTGTCGCGATAGCAAGATCGTACTGCCTGAATAATTGCCCAAATAACTGCCGATAATCAGCGAATTTAGGACGGTTAGGCGTGGTTATAACATGATTAATATCAGGATTTCCTTCCAGCATGGAAGCCGTATTATGAAACACCAGCACGTCAAGCCGTGCATCAGGATATGCCTGTCGCAACGAATGCAATAAGGGGGTTGTCAGCAGCACATCACCGAGATATCGCATTGCGATTACCAGAATTCTTGTCGGCTTTGGTTGTAATGATTGGTGGCTATTCATTGCTTAAATTATGCTCCGGAGACTACTAAGCAGCTCATTGGATATAAAACGACCCAATGGAGCTGCTTACCATAAAGTCAACGACAACATAATAATCTGAAAATCTTCCTTATACTTCTGCGCCATTCAACCAGAGGTCATGCTTATTGCATAGGCTCAGCGCGTAAATCGGGCCACTGTAATCATGCAGTGTAAATATTGATCTCGCTGCCTGGTCCTTGATCGGATCAAACAGTCGTTCGTCTATAAACTTATAGTTTTGATCCAGCAAAACGTGTTTAACAATATAGTGTTCGTAACCTTTCATTTCATGCGCTGTGACGATTTTTACAGTGACCTTGCCTCCCGCTTTTTCTATTTCAATGCTGGGCGAGTGCGTTGTAACCTTCCCACTCCAGCGACCGGGCGCTTCTTTTGTATAATAGATGTCCGCTCCCACAGCCAGTTTGCTGCTGTCAGCCAGTGCAATTGTTGGCGCAATCATACCGGCACCAACAGCACCCGCTAGACTCAATCGAATAAAATTACGACGTTCCATAACATTTTCCTTTTTTGATTACTGATTACACACATGTTTATGGCAGAACGGCTTTGCTTAAATCAGCCGCTCTTCACAATTTTATTTATTCTCTGAAACTGGATAGGCACTTTTTCGCAATTTGCCAGACTTTAACCAGTCGAGGGCATTCTTCGAACTTTTTAATACCGGTGCAGCGCCACCCATGGCTACCGCATCAACCAGACAATACCAGGCGGCAACGCCGCTGGGTGGATTCCCCTGAGGCAACCCAAGAACCGGATCTATTGCCGCCCATGTCCAGGTTCCGACGGCGGTGCCAATTAACTCCAGCCATGTAGTAATAAAAAACGCCGCCAGATAAACCATCGGTGAACGGCCTTTAAAAAGATAAGCCAAAAACACACAAAACAATAAGGCGCCGACTGAATCGCCCTGTTCGGCATAGCCGCTGATCCCCCAAACTGACCATGCACCGCACACCAATACCACAAAGGTAGCGATTTCCCTGGCATAGCGCAGGAATAATCCGGATCGCCCCAACGCAACAGCGGTTAAATAAACCATGCCGTGCCCGGGCGGTACATAGGCAGGCACGTTCTCAAACCGGTACGTGTATCCGCCCATAAAAGGCGAGGCAAAGTGTTCACCGATAGTAGCAAAAATGACGGCAATGACAACCTGCATTCTTATTTCCCTGTTTTCTCCTAGCAACCATCCGATCAAAAATACCCAGCCGCAAACACCAAGGGCATTTTGCTTTTCCAAACTCGCATTGGCATCACTGATTAAGCAGACAGCCACACAAAGAAAAGTAAAAGTTGCTATAAAATAATCCCGTTTTTTATGAGCATAAGCAACGTTAACTTGTGGAAAATGGCGTAACACAATTACCTCTTTTAATTTTCATTGATCTTAACTCTACGGTTGGTCAAGCCTACACTATATAAACATCCAGGCTATCACCGCATATCGGCCCAACTTACCCAGCAATATGATTAAACAAGCCTGGAGGAATGGCAGTTTTAGCCATCCGCCCGCAAAACACAAGGCATCCCCAACCACCGGCAACCAGGTAAAAAACAGCGTCCAGAGACCTTTTTTTCTGACTACCTCCAGCGCTTTCTGTTTTTTTTCTGATAAAAGCGTAGATACGGGGAATTTCTTTGCTGCCAACACGCCCAAGCCCCATGTTGTGATGGCGCCCAGCGTGTTGCCTATCGTGGCAACGATGACCAAAAGCTCAACCTGATAATGCCCTGCCGCAACCATATAAGCCAAAATAGCTTCTGAACCACCGGGCGCTATCGTTGATGATATGAATGCGCTGATAAACAGTCCGCCTATTTCAAACCCTATATCGTGCACTTTTTCTCTCAAAAAAACCCCCTGCACTCGAAGAGAACAGGGGGTTTTTACGTTAACCAGAATTTAACTTCCAGGCAATATCTTGTTTTTGTTAGACATAATCAGCTTAACCAAACTAGATAACAGTTTTACAACAAGCTCTATTCCCGTTCTCAACAACTCAAAAATAGTGGCAACCACTTCTGATGCGCTCATACCTTTAAATTTTTTCGCTAAAAATGGCGCTAGCAACAGGCCTATCGCTAAGCCGATCACAGTAACACCTGAAATAAAAGAGTCTTCTTTTACCCGCTGAACTATGGGAGGAGCTTCAGCTATCGGTGTGGCTTCAGCTGCGGCCAAAACATCAGCCATCACCGTCGACAAACTTCCCTTATAGTCATCGGCTATGACGTAAGCGGTCACACCGGGAATACTAGGCAAATCTCCATCACCGTTACCGACTTTCAACTGCGCTTTCATGCCTTTTTCCATATGCTGGGCAATGTCGCAATGCACTAAATAGGTTTTATCGCCGGGAGGTAAAATTAACGTTCCTGAAATTTTTGCAGGGCCGGTTACTTCTAAATGGAACATGCCTTTTGGGTACAAATACTTCGGCAAACCGTGCATCATCCATTGATGACGAATATGGTCATCATTGACAAAATTAACCGTCAATTTAGTACACGGTTTAAACTTAAATTCCTGTGTATCAAACGCAAACATTCTACCGGGAAATTTCTCAGCGTGTTTATGTCCGGCATGCACAGTAATTTCCTTGGTCTCAGCGATGCTATCGCAACCACCCGGCAACGTACTGGCATTCTGCCCCATAACCATACCACCGGCCATGTCCATTAAATGGCCATCGCCGTGATCCATGAGCATACCGCTATGATCTTCATACTCCTCTGCCAATACTGGCGCAGAAAAAAGAAAAATCAATACCCCAGCCGATAATAACTTCACCATTACTCATTCCCCCCGTTGCTCAATAAAAACCACCAAAAATAGACGCCTCTAGGCGAAGCTTCTGCTAACCTCCCTAACCATGTAGACCATGCCATCACCCATCTTGAGTAAATTACCCGCCACGGAGAATGGCATCAATACACAACCTAGCGACAATCGCGCCTGTTTAGCTTTTAATCTTCGCTATTATTTCATCCACTTTGCTTTTAAATCCAGCATGAGACAGATAAAGGACATAGAGACCAGCAAATGCGAAAAGGGCATACAAGAGCATATTATTTCTGCTCACTGCTTGACCGCCACCGGCTTTAAAACTCATGTGCGCATCCAATCTATCGCCAGAATCAGGAACCAAAGTAATATGAATCAAATAGTTGCCTGCCTCCGGCACGCCATTCGGCAATCTCAGTTCAACAGTACCTTTTTTATGCTTTGCAGCCGGCAGTTTGAATACGCTAGTTCCTTCAGGCTCTTTAGTCACTTCAAACTCAACAGCCATATCTCTGTATTTTATATCCTGATAATCGAATACCAGTAAAGTCAGTTCGTTAGCGCGTGGAATATTAGCGCAAAAATCTTCAGCAGGAAACGCGTTAGGCTGATAGGCGGTATAATGTAGCCAGTGAGTAGGTTCCAATTCAAATTTACATTGGTCGGTATCGGTACCTGCGGCCCCACCATGCGCCCATAACGATGCAGAAAATAACAATCCCAGAAGTACCAGGGAACCCTTTCTTAAAATGTGTATACTGTTCATAATGCCTTCCAGTTTTTATCAATTTATTATTATGGGAAAAAATGTAAATGCTATCAATATAGCTTGAACTCATCACAAACAAGCATCTTTCGCTGTATTTTTGATTAATAGCAATGGATTACTCTAGCACATCAATTTGGCCAAATAAAGGAATTGATGGCAGACTAGCCTACAAATGCCGTTATAAAAGTAATGCGCTGCAGTACTATTGCTATCCTTCCCTGCTTTTCGTAGACTTAAACTAATTTTATTCAAACGGAGCTTTACCGCATGTCATTTTTGACCTCTTCTACGGCCTGGACAGCTTTAAAAAAGCATCACAACGAAACTAAAAACATTCTCCTACGTGACAGTTTCAATGCGGATAACAATCGCCACACCAAATTCTCTCTCCATTTTAATGACATTCTTTTTGATTACTCCAAAAATAGAATAACTGACCAGACCCTGCCCTTACTCATTGATCTTGCTAAACATGCCGGGCTAGACGAAAAAATCAAGGCCATGTTTTCCGGAGCAGAAATCAATAAGACCGAACATAGATCCGTTTTACACACCGCTTTGCGCAATAGAAGCAATCAACCTGTCTATGTTGACGGACAAGACGTGATGCCGCAAATTAACAGCGTTCTCGCCCAAATGCGGACTTTCAGCACCTGCGTTCGTTCAGGCGAATGGAGAGGCTATACCGGCAAGGCCATTACCGACATCGTCAACATTGGCATAGGCGGTTCCGATTTGGGACCCAAGATGGTTTCAACGGCTCTGACCCCCTATGCTTCTGAGTCATTAAAAGTTCACTTTGTCTCCAACATCGACCAAGCCGATCTTATTGAAACCCTAACGCACTTATCCCCAGAGACGACGCTATTTCTTATCGCCTCTAAAACATTTACGACTCAAGAGACGATGACCAATGCAAAATCCGCAAGAAGTTGGTTTCTCGATAGTGCGCAAAATCAACAGGCCATTGCCAAGCACTTTGTTGCCATTTCTACCAGCACCGATAATGTTGCCGATTTCGGCATAGATACCAATAATATGTTTGAATTTAGACACTGGGTTGGCGGTCGCTATTCACTCTGGTCAGCCATAGGACTGTCTATTGCTTTATATGTAGGCATGGATAATTTTGAAGAACTTTTGCAAGGCGCTTATGAAGCTGACGAACATTTTCGCACCACTCCATTTGAAAAAAATATTCCGGTCATCATGGGCTTGCTGGGCATCTGGTATAACAACTTCTATAATGCCGAATCCCATGCTCTTTTACCTTACGACCAGTCGATGCTTTATTTTGCTGATTATTTTCAGCAAGGAGACATGGAGAGCAATGGCAAAAGCATCGACCTTAACGGTGACAAAGTCGATTACAGCACCGGCCAGATTATTTGGGGTCAACCCGGCACCAATGGTCAACACGCTTTTTTTCAGCTTATCCATCAGGGCACCAAGCTGATACCCTGTGATTTTCTGGCCGCCGCTAACAGTCACTACAAGTTACCCGAGCATCATGATATTTTGATTTCAAACTTTCTTGCCCAGCCGGAAGCCTTGATGAAAGGTAAAACAGCCGGAGAAGTTAAGCAGGAGCTGTCTGCCGAAGACCAAACCGACAAGGTACTGGTCGCTTCCAAAATATTTGACGGCAATAAACCGTCCAATTCGTTTTTATTTAGCAAACTGACGCCCAAAACCTTAGGCTCACTGATTGCATTTTATGAGCATAAAATTTATGTTCAGGGGGTTATCTGGAATATCAACTCATTTGATCAGATGGGCGTGGAATTGGGAAAAACCTTAGCCAAGGTCATCTTGCCAGAACTTCAAAACGACAAAATCATCGGCAGCCACGATTGTTCAACCAATGCATTGATTAATACCTACAAACAATTACGACTGCCAAGGATGGCGGAAGTGTCGTAATCGCTCAGGAACCGATGCGACCGACTGCCAGGGATGACGGAAGTGTCGCAATCGGTAGGGAACCGATGCGACCGACAATCTTGATTTTCCTACCCAGACTGATTATCGGCTTACTATTTGCCGCCACCCTGACAACTTGCGACAACGGATTCCTATCGATTAACAAGCTGGAGCAAGTTAAACGGGCAGGAACCCTGCATGTATTAACACGAAATGACCCAACAACCTATTATGAAAGTCCGGAAGGATATACCGGCCTTGAATATGACTTGGTTATGCTTTTCGCTGAGCAATTAGGCGTTAAAGCAAAGTTTGAGACCCCCAGTACCTTTGCTGACATCCTAAAACGTATTTCCAAAGGCAAGGCTGATATTGCCGCCGCAGGACTGACCATCACCGAACAGCGCAACAAAAGCATGCGCTTTGCGCCTGCCTACCATGAAATAACTGAACAGCTTATTTACCGCTCAGGCACTCGCCGCCCCAATAACGTCAGCAGCCTGACTCAAGGGATTATTGAAGTTGCCAAAAACACCAGCCATATTGATAGCCTAGCCTATCTAAAAGAGGATACGCCTGAACTGGACTGGAATGTTAACGACGAGCTCGATACCAATGGCCTGCTGTATCTGGTTAATGAAGGACTTATCGATTACACCGTAGCGGACTCGAATCAGGCCATATTAATTCGTCGTTTTTACCCCAAACTTAACATTGCCTTCGATATTTCCGAACCACGCCAACTGGCTTGGGCATTAAGCCCATCGGACGACAACAGTTTATACGATGAAGTTGTGCGTTTTTTCAACCGGATAAAAAAAGATAAGACCCTCGATCAACTTCTTGAAAAACATTACGGACATACCAGCAGCTTGAGCTATATCGGCAACTGTAAATTCCGTCAGCAAATAAAAAGCAGGCTTTCCCAGCATCAAAAATATTTTAATTTGGCGGCCGCACAATACAATATAGATTGGCGTTTATTGGCTGCAATCGGCTATCAGGAATCCCACTGGCTTGATAAAGCCGTTTCCCCGACCGGAGTAGAGGGTATTATGATGCTAACGAATACCACCGCCGCAGAACTCGGCATTCAAGATAGAACCGATTCGAGTCAAAGCATTGATGGCGGCGCACGCTATTTTCAACAAAGAATCCAGTTAATTCCCGAGCAGATTCCAGAACCGGATCGTACTTGGTTTGCATTAGCCTCCTATAATGTCGGCCTGGGTCATCTTGAAGACGCTAGAGTGTTAACTGAAAAGCAAGGCGGCAACCCCGATAAATGGATGGATGTCAAACAGCATCTGCCATTACTCACCCAGAAAAAGTGGCATCAACAGACCAAACACGGCTATGCCCGAGGCAAGGAACCGGTTATATTTGTAGAAAACATACGCAGCTATTACGACTTACTGGTCTGGTTGACCGAGGAAAATCAGATTAAGAAAAATGCCATGGAGATCGATAGTAAAAATCCTGATAATGAAGCGGTAACCATTGATCCGGCCGCACTTTAAACGGCTTTCATCGCCTGGCTTTAAAAAAATCCCTCAACATTTCCGAGCATTCCGTCTCCAGCACGCCGCCGTCCCAGCTGATCTTGTGATTTAAAAAACTCGCATCGGTCAGGCTTAATGCATTGCACACTGCGCCCCGTTTTGGATCATACGCACCGAAAACCAGGCGCTTAATCCGTGCATGACTCATAGCTCCTATGCACATCACGCAAGGCTCCAGGGTCACGTACAAGGTCGCATCAGTCAACCGATAATTGGCAACATGAACGCCCGCGCCTCGCATTGCAACCACCTCGGCGTGGGCGGTCGGGTCATGGCTGGTTATCGGAATATTCCAGCCTTCCGCGATACATCGATCATCCCTGACCACGATAGCGCCGACCGGGACTTCACCCTGTTGCTCGGCCCGTTGCGCCAGCCTGATCGCATGGCGCATCCACGCTTCATCCGTGGTACTGCTTATTCCCATTCGATAGTCGCAGGTGGTTTGCCGCTGATGTCGTAAGCCACGCGGGAAATGCCGGGGACCTCATTGATAATGCGACGGGAAATCAAATCCAGAAACTCATAAGGCAAATGCGCCCAACGAGCCGTCATAAAATCGATAGTTTCGACGGCGCGTATCGCGATCACATAATCATAACGCCGACCGTCTCCCATCACACCGACCGACTTGACCGGCAAAAATACCGCAAACGCCTGACTGACCTTGTCGTAAAGATCATGGCGATACAGTTCCTCAATAAAAATGGCATCGGCCTGACGCAATAAATCGGCGAATTCCTTTTTCACTTCGCCCAAAATCCTGACGCCCAAACCTGGGCCTGGAAACGGGTGGCGATAAACCATATCCGCCGGCAGACCTAACTCTACGCCCAGCTTTCTGACTTCGTCCTTGAATAGTTCGCGTAGCGGCTCAACCAGCTTTAAGGTCATATTTTCCGGCAAACCGCCGACATTGTGATGCGACTTGATCAAATGCGCCTTGCCGCTTTTGGAACCGGCCGATTCAATCACATCGGGATAAATCGTGCCTTGCGCCAGCCATTTGGCATCGGTAATTTTTGAGGCCTCTTCATCGAATATGTCGATAAACAGACCGCCGATGATCTTGCGTTTTTGTTCCGGGTCAGTGATGCCGCTCAAAGCATCGAGATAGCGCTGCTCGGCGTTGACCCGGATAACTTTAACGCCCATATGTTCGGCAAACGTCGCCATCACCTGATCGCCTTCACGCAAACGCAGCAAGCCGGTATCGACAAAAACACAGGTCAACTGGTCTTCAATCGCTTTGTGCAGCAATGCCGCAACAACAGACGAATCGACGCCGCCGGACAAGCCCAAAACCACATGATCGCTGCCGACTGTTTTCCGAACTGCGTGAATGCTGTCTTCGATAATATTGCTGGAAGTCCACAAGGCTTCACAACCGCAAATTTCCAGCACAAAGCGCGACAATATCCGTCCGCCTTGTTTGGTGTGGGTGACTTCGGGATGAAACTGCAAGCCGTAAAAACCCTTGTCTTCATTGGCGATACCGGCAATCGGCGCACCGTCCGAGCTGGCAATCAGACTAAAACCGCTCGGCAAATCGACGACGCGGTCGCCGTGACTCATCCAGACATCCAGCAGGCCAAAGCCTTCTGCCGACAAATGATCTTCTATGCCGTTCAGCAATTTTGAATGGCCTCGCGCCCTGATTTGCGCGTAACCGAATTCCCTGTGATCGGAACTTTCAACCTTGCCGCCCAATTGCTCGGTCATGGTTTGCAAGCCGTAACAGATGCCCAGCACAGGAACACCCAGTTCGAAAACGATTTGCGGCGCTCTTGGCGTATCGCCGCTGGTTACCGTTTCGGGACCGCCGGATAAAATAATGCCGTTGGGAGCGAACTTTTTGACTTGTTCAGCGCTGCATTCACAGGAATATATTTCGCAATAAACGCCGATTTCACGAATGCGGCGCGCGATCAGTTGGGTGTATTGTGAGCCGAAATCCAGGATAAGGATTTTGTGGGTATGGATGTTTGGGGATTGTTGTTTCACGATAGAACTCTTTTAAGATCAGGCAAAAGGTTAAGGGCGAAGGGCAAAGGACTAAAGGCGAAAAAACCGTGCTTCAAATTAGGTCTATCTTAACCTTTAGCCCTTCGCCTTTCGCCTTTCGTCTTTCGCCTAAACTTACTCCATCCGGTAATTAGGCGCTTCTTTAGTAATGGTCACATCATGTACATGGCTTTCGCGCATACCGGCACTGGTCACCCGTACAAACTGCGCTTTTTCGTGCATCATGACTATCGTTTGACTGCCGGTGTAGCCCATGCTGGCGCGAATGCCGCCCAGCAACTGATGGATAACCGCCAACAAACTGCCTTTATACGGCACCCGGCCTTCTATGCCTTCCGGCACCAATTTTTCAACCGAATCGGTTTCTTCCTGAAAATAGCGATCGCTGGAACCTTGCTGCTGCGACATTGCACCCAAAGAGCCCATGCCGCGATAGGATTTGTAAGACCTGCCCTGAAACAACTCAACCTCACCGGGCGCTTCTTCGGTTCCGGCAAACAGGCCGCCCAACATCACCGCATTCGCACCGGCAGCCAGCGCTTTAGCGACATCGCCGGAATAGCGTATACCGCCATCAGCAATTACCGGCACACCGGTTCCCTTTAACGCATCGGCGACATTACTGACTGCAGTAATTTGCGGCACACCGACACCGGCAATAATCCGCGTCGTGCAAATAGATCCGGGGCCTATGCCAACCTTAACGCCATCGGCGCCCGCCTCAACCATGGCCAGTGCCGCCGCTGCGGTAGCAATATTGCCGCCGATGACCTGCACCTGCGGATAGTTCTGCTTTACCCAACGAACCCTGTCCAGCACACCTTGAGAATGACCATGCGCCGTATCGACGATAATGACATCCACACCGGCCGCCACTAAAGCTGCGACCCGTTCTTCGGTGCCCTGTCCGGTACCGATTGCTGCACCGACCCGTAACTGTTCCTGTTCATCTTTACAGGCCAACGGGTAATCTTTGGCTTTTTGTATATCTTTTACCGTAATCAAACCGCACAAATGAAAGGCATCATTGACCACCAGCACTTTTTCAATGCGATGCTTATGCAGCAGCGCAATCACTTCTTTACGATCGGCGCTTTCAGTAACCGTGATCAAACGCTCTTTAGGTGTCATCACCTTTGAAACCGGCTCATCAAAGCGCGTCTCAAAGCGTAAATCGCGACTGGTCACAATGCCGACCAACTCAGCGCCATCAACCACCGGTACGCCGGAAATATTTTTGGAGCGGGTCAGCTTGATAACGTCGCGGATACTTACATCCGGCGTCACAGTGATCGGGTCTTTAATCACCCCGCTCTCGTATTTTTTAACGCTGCGAACCTCACGCGCCTGTTGCTCGGCCGTCATATTCTTATGAATAATGCCGATACCGCCTTCCTGGGCAATCGCAATTGCCAGTCGGGCTTCGGTAACCGTATCCATCGCGGCAGCGACCAACGGGATATTAAGCGTAATGCCCCGCGTCAGCTGAGTCTTCATCTCTACGTCGCGTGGCAGCACCGTCGAGTGCGCAGGCACTAATAAAACGTCATCAAACGTCAGCGCTTCCTGAAGAATTTTCATAGACCACACCTTATAACCAGTAAAAATAACCACGTATTGTACATCGTAGGATGGGTAGAGCGCGAGCGAAACCCATGGTTTGTAAATAATTGCGGGTTTTTGGTTGAGAAGACACGCGTTTGCGGTATCTAGCGTTTGAGTTTATTATCAACGGCTGTTGTGAGTGGATATGCTTAACTTTCCCGTGACTTTTATGTGCTCCTAGCTAAATTTATTTTAGGGCGCACTAAAATCACACAACAACATGAATAAAATATCAAATGTAAGGCCTGACCCCTTGTCTGTGACCCCTTGCTGTTGTTAGCTTTATAGACTGGCTCAGACCTACCCTTGGTAGGCATTCCAAAATCCCGCCACCCTTCGACAGGCTCAGACCGAACGGGATTTTGGAATGCTCAACTATGTCTTCTAGATTGAATCGCTACTCTAGCCGTACTTAAATTTTGGTGACTATCCAGGAAAAATGATTTGGATATTTCATAGAAACTATTTTCGGATGAGCATCAATGGGTTTTAATCTGTTTTTTAACTTCATTTGAATTTTCTGAAAACTCCACGTTGATTGCTCCAGTTTAGATGTAGGAGGCGATAATTCAAGATGCAAGAAAACCTTTATTTCATTAGCGCTGGAAAATGAATGCGCAATATTTTTCTCTGCTGTGTTATTAGAATTATTTTTCATGGGTAATATTGCGGACAAAGTTGAAATAACCTTATTCACAATAGCTTCAACTAAGTCATTTAATTTCAAATTTTCTGTATCTTGATATGTGTAATCCTTTATTTCTATTAAATACCCCGTATTATTATCAACCGCTAAAATATCAACTGCACTAATGCCATTTTTAATCTTGATAAAATGATTTCTGTAATACGGCGTATCATCAAATTTTATGGCTTCAAAATCAAAACTAAAAGACAGATTTCCTTCCTGAATAACAATCGACATCTAAGCTTCCTTCTTGCTTAAAAATCTGTCATCCTGCTCTAGCTCTTCATCCAGAATAACTATATCGTCCAAATATTCAAAGTCTTCGCTTTGGCTTACTTTAATATCGTACCCTTCAAAACCTAAACTAAAATACTTAACCTTATCTTCTTTGCTTCGTAGTATTTCCAACTCTTTAACCAAAAATAAACTATGAGTTGCAATAAAGACTTGCATTCCAGCGCGGCTAAGTTCGACTAAAACCTCGGCCATTTTTCTGATTAACTTAGGATTCAAGTTTGCTTCCGGCTCATCCCAAAAAATAATGCTGTTTTTATTCAATGAGCCATTGGCTATAAGTTGGGCAATCGTGGCTATTTTTCTCAAACCTTCTGCAATTAAAGCGATTTCCGTTTTATGCCCATTGGTGGACGCCAAATAAAACCTGCCACGTTCTAATAAAATTTTCCCTTCTAATATTTCTTCTAACATAGATAGAAGCTTGCTTTCTACTGGGTAAGATTCAATATTTTTTAAAGCGGATAATCCTAATGATTTTGCTAGATTGTAATATATTTGATCAAAAGATGTTTCTCTCGTCTCATATAAAGAAATAAATCCTTCATAGAAAGAAAGCATCTCTTTAGCTGGAATAAATATGCAACTTTTTTCAAAAAAATCTATTAATAGGCTTTCTTCTTCAACACCAATTTGATTGTAATCGGAAGAATAAGATTTAACTAAATTAAATGGAATAGAATATTTTTCTAAATTTATATTAATGGAACATTTATCTTCATGGCGACTAATTAAGTTATCCAATTCATCGGGCTTAAAAATACCCATTAAACTTATCTCAATGGCTTCGGATATGGCTTGCTCAACAAACATTTTCCTTTCATAATAGTCAGCATAAAAGTAAACAACGTGATTTATACTCATAATTATAGAATAAAGCAGTTTAAGTAAATGGCTTTTTCCCGTACCATTTTCACCAATAACTACATTCAAGCCATCAGAAAACTCTAAGCGTTCATTTTTAAAAACGGTAAAATTTCCTATAAAAATACTCTTAATTATTATATCGTTACTTATATTCGTTGTCTCAATTCCAAGCGTAATGGTGTCTATTAAATTATCGTCATTTACCTTTACAATTGTTTTTATATAGGAACCTTTTGCCGGAAATAAAACAGGTACTTTTAAAAGTATCCATTTATCAACAGCCAAATGCCTGCCGTCTTTCTCATTTCCACTGCATACACCGTAATGGGTAACGGTTGAATCTTCGGCCAACAATAAAATATCTTCAACCTCAACCCGATTAACGATGTCCAAATATTTGTCATCGTAGCCGTTTATCCATTCATCGTTATTGATAAAATCCGCTTTTTTATTTTCTCCGCCCCATTTTGCGCGAACTAACCAATAATTCATGATTTAACTCCAGGAATAAAAGGGGGACTATTCTTTTGACTCAAACAGCATGTGCGCCATTTTTTTTGCTTTGGTTTTTAAATAACCGACGTTGTCATCGTGAGCCACGGACTCAACCGGAATTCGGCCTGCCACGTTAATGCCGAGTTTTTTTAACTCTTCGATTTTATTGGGATTATTGGTTATCAACTCTATGGACTTTATGTGCAGGTTTTCCAACATTAAAGCGGCAATGCTGTACTCTCTTTCGTCGGCAAGATGCCCCAGATGGATATTGGCATCAACGGTATCCATGCCCTGATCCTGCAGGTTATAAGCCTGTAGTTTTTTCAACAAGCCGATACCTCGTCCTTCCTGGCGCAGATAAATCAATACACCGAAACCGGCTTTATTGATAAGTTGCAGCGCCATATCCAGCTGTTCGCCGCAATCACAACGCCTTGAACCTAAGACGTCGCCGGTAAAACACTCAGAATGAATGCGTACCGGCACATTTTCTTTGTCCGCAACATCGCCTTTGACTAGGGCGACATGCTCCTTTTCATCGATAGTATTGCTGTAGTAATGCAGGATAAATTCGCCGTGTTTGGTCGGGATCGGCGTCTGTACCAGATTTTCTAATTGTGGCTTCACGTAAATAACTAATCCAAAAATTCATTCTATTTTACCCAATTCAACGGCTAAGCCGTTAAATAATTCTCCTTTCCCTGGTGCTCTTGGCGATTGTTCCTGCATTGCTCTAGTAGCTACGTCGACGGAGAGGATCGATAAAGTCACTGAATTTTGGAGTGTGAGAACCTATCAAGCCGCTACTTTCTGGCTTCAATCAGCTTGATAATATCGCCACTACGTTCGTCGACATGCACCGAGGTAAATGCGCAGGCTTTAACGTTTTTAACGGTATTCCGGTTAATGTTTGCCCCAAACAGCCCGACAACAACCGGGTTAAGCAGGTTCATGACGGCGGCAATCACCGGATTTGAACTGACGACATGTTCCAGCAATAAGACCTGTCCGCCCGGTTTGCATACCCGGTAAAGCTCTTTTAAGCCCTTTACTGCCGACGGCACCGAACAAAAAACGAAGGAACAAATAACCGTATCGAAACTGTTGTCGGCAAAGCTTAACGACTGAATATCCATCAGTTCCAGCTCAACATGAATATTTTTCCTGTCGCGCTTGTCCGCCGCCCGTTTTAGCATTTGTTCGCTAAAATCGATCGCCGTTATTCTGGCATCCTTGGGGTAATAGTCAAAATTTTTGCCCGTCCCTACACCGACTTCAAGAATATGATGGCCTTCAACCTTAGCCCATAATTTTTTCCGCCAGCTTTTAAAAACAAGCCCTTCCATCACCGCCTCCATGCCCTCAAAATACGGGGCGATCCGGTCATATCGTTTTCTAATCACGGCACTGTCTGGCTTCATAATGGTTTCGGATAGTTAATCGGGAACTGCATAGTACAGCGCAAGCTTGGCGGTCATCAACAACAATTCTAAAAACCGCGGCTAGTCCACGAAAGGCACCACATAAATCAGTCTGTTGTATTTATCTATTCACCCTTTGGGCAACGGTCTACAACTTAGTACCTCTTTTGAAAATTTTCGTGCTTTTCGTGCTTTTCGTGGATGAAATGTTTTTTCTTGGTTTATGGATATTGCACCGGCACAGGCTCCAGCTTCCAGATATCCCGGTTATATTCGCTGATGGTTCTGTCCGTGGAAAATTTGCCGCTGTTTGCGCAATTTAATATGCTCATCCGGGTCCAGTGCTCTTTGTCCTGATAGGCGGCTTCCACACGTTTTTGCGTATCGATATAGCTTCTAAAATCCGCAACCGTCATCCACGGGTCATACCTGCTTTTAACGGATGCGATCAGGTCGTCGAATATCCCCGGCTCAAACTGATTAAAATGCCCGCTTTCGAGGAGATTCATCACCCGATGCAAATCTTCATCCTGTTCAATAATCGCAGCAGGATCGTAATGTTCCCGTCTTACTTCGACCTGTTCTTCGGTCAGGCCGAACAGGAAAAAGTTTTCATCGCCGACTTCTTCCCTTATTTCAATATTAGCGCCGTCCAACGTTCCGATAGTCAGCGCGCCATTCATCATCAGCTTCATATTACCGGTGCCGGAAGCCTCTTTGCCTGCGGTAGAAATCTGCTCAGAAAGGTCGGCAGCCGGGCAGATCATTTCCATCCCCGACACCCGATAATCGGGCAGAAAAAGCAGGGTCAACTTGTCGTCGAAATCGGGATCCGAATTGATGACATTGGCGACATTATTAATCAGCTTAATGGTTCTTTTTGCCATGGCATAACCGGGGGCAGCCTTGCCGCCGATCAACACGCAGCGCGCAACCCAGTTGGTGGTCTCGCCGCGTTTAATGCGGTCGTAAAGATGAATCACATGCAGCACATTTAAAATCTGCCGCTTGTATTCATGAATGCGCTTAACCTGTATATCAAACAACGCATCGGGATTTAAATGGATCTCCTGATATTGTTTTTTGTGTTCAACCAGGCGCTGCTTTGCGCTTTGTTTTATCTCGCGCCAACGATTTCTAAACTCGGCATCTTCGGCAAAAGGCTCCAGTTTTTTTAATTCGTCCAGATGGGTTATCCAGCCGTCGCCGATGGTTTCGGTTATTAATGCGGCTAACTCAGGATTGCACGAGGCCAGCCAGCGACGCGGGGTTACGCCGTTGGTCTTGTTGTTAAACTTGTGCGGCCATAAATCGTAAAAGTCGCGAAACAAGCCCTGTTGCAGTAACTGAGAATGCAATTGGGCGACGCCATTGATCGAAAAACTGCCAACTATCGCAAGATAAGCCATGCGCACCTGTTGCTCGGCGCCTTCCTCGATGATCGACATTCTACTCAATCTGGCTTTATCGCCGGGCCAATGCGCTGCGACTTCCGACATAAAATGAGCATTGATTTCAAAGATAATCTCCATCAATCTGGGCAACAATTGTTGCATCAGTTTAACCGACCATTTTTCCAGTGCCTCAGGCAGCAGGGTATGATTGGTATAAGCCATGGTCTGCCGGGTAATTTCCCAGGCCTTAGCCCATGACAGGCCGTGCATATCCATTAACAGGCGCATTAATTCGGCAATGGCAATGCTCGGATGGGTGTCGTTTAACTGAAAACAGTTTTTGTTGGCAAAGCTGCTAAAATCATGCCCGTGTTGCCTGACCCAATATGAGAGCACATCCTGCAAGCTGGCAGAGGCCAGAAAATACTGCTGACGCAGCCTCAACTCCTTGCCGTTTTCATTGGCATCATTCGGATACAGCACCATGGTAATGTGCTCGGCGATGACTTTAGAAGCCACCGATTCGGCATAATCGCCCGCGTTAAAGTCATCCAGATCAAACTCCTCAGTCGCCACGGCTTTCCATAAACGCAAGGTATTAACGGTATTGTTTTTAAACCCGGGTATCGGCGTATCAAAGGGGACGGCCAGCACGTCTTGGGTGCTGATCCAGCATATCCGCTGCTTGCCTTGTTCGTCGGTCTGTGTTTCGGTATGACCGCCAAGCTTAATGCGTAGTGCATATTCCATCCGCTCAATTTCCCAAACATTGCCGTAGCGCAGCCAGTGATCGGGCTTTTCGATCTGTTCGCCATTGACGATGGTTTGGGTGAACATGCCGTATTCATAACGCAAACCGTAACCTACGACCGGCAATTGCAGTGTCGCGCAACTGTCGATAAAACAGGCGGCCAATCGCCCCAGACCGCCATTACCCAAACCGGCATCGAGCTCTCTGTCAATCAGTTCTTCGATTTCAATGCCCAAATCATGCATGGCCTGGGTGGCTTCATCGGTTACGCCAAGATTCAGCATCGCATTGCTCAAGGTTCTACCCATCAAAAATTCCATGGACAGATAAAATACTCGCTTACTATCCGTTTTCATGTAGGTTTTATACGTGGCTTTCCAGCGCTCCACCAACCGGTCGCGAATTGACAGCGACAACGCCTCGCAAGCATAGAACGGCGATGATCGAAAACCCTCATTCCGCCCCAGAGAGTGGACGTAATAGCGTTTAAAGTCGTTAATAAAATCCTCTTTTTTTACTCCCAATTCAGGGACATCTGTAATGGAAGATATAGGCTTGCTCGTAACAAAGCGCTTATTAGGCATGGTTTACTCCAAGAACTTGAGCGAATAAGTTATTAATTAAGTACGATCTTTTATTGTTTGTTGGTGACGCGAGCCAGAATTTCTTGCCACAAGGCGTCGTAAGCGGCCAGAGATTGGCTTTTCTTGATATAGCCTCCCAGCGGCATACGTTCCAGGCCCATGCGTTCAATATCGCTGGCATAAGGAATGGCGGTTGTTAAAGTCTCAGGATAACTCTCACTCAGGTTCGCCATGATATCCCTGTGCATTTTTTTGCGCCGGTCGGCCATCGAGAAAAACGGAATCAGCGCCAGCTTATTCAAGTCATTATCTTCGATAAATTTTTCCAGTTGTTCCAGTGTTCTTAACGATAACGTGGTAGGAATTATCGGTGACAACACTATATCTGCGGCCTCAAAAACGGCTTCGGATAATAATGAAATGTTGGGCGGACAATCCAGAAAAATAAAATCGTATTCTTCTGCCAAGGGCTTCAGGAGTTTTTTAAGTTGCCGGGTTGGCTTTTTTTTGGCATCCAGAACCAAATCCAGATTTCTGAAAGAAAAATCGGCCGGTAATAAATCCAGATTTTCAAAATCAGTGCCTTTAATCAGGCCGTCCAGTTCGCGTTTCCCGGCGATTAGGTCTTTGCTGCCGCCTTTGATCTTGGGCTTGATACGAAAATAATAACTGCTGGCTCCCTGCGGATCAAGATCCCAAACCAAGGTACGGTAACCGTTGCGAGCGGCTGTGTAGGCCAGATTGACTGCGCTTGAGGTTTTGCCAACACCTCCCTTGATACTATAGACGGCTAATACATTCATTATATAGTCTCATACGTATACTGATAAAATTGGAACACGATAACACAACCACTGCTATTGGCAAGGCGTGGGGAGTGAGCGCAAATTCACCCCATCTTAGCCAGCTGTACACCGTTGCGATTGCCTTGTTTGACCCGATATAAGGCATCATCCGCCCATTTCATCAATTCTTTCCAGTCTGGCTTGGCTCCCAAAGAGCCTGCCACACCAATACTGACAGTGACCGGACGGGCTAATACCGGCCCCTGGAGCTGATTTTTTTCGATGGCGCTACGGATGCGTTCGGCCAACAACAGGGCCGTGGTGCCGTCTGTATTAGGGGCGATGACCAGAAACTCTTCTCCACCCAACCGGCAGACAATGTCGTTGCTGCGTGCGGTTGCCCGCATCAGTTTGGCAGCATGGGTCAGCACCTGATCGCCGACATCATGACCCAGCGTATCATTGACCGACTTAAAATGGTCCAAATCCAGCATTAACACACTCAACGGTTGCTTGGCGCGTAACGCGCCCGCCGACTCCTGTTCCAGGCGGCTCAATGCATAACGCCGATTGGGTAAGTTAGTCAGAATGTCCGTGTTCGCCATAAGCTTAAGACGACGGTTAGCTGCCGCCAGCTCGGCCGTATAGCGCTGGATGTCCCGACTCTCTTTTTCCAGTTCATGTTGCAACATAATGATACGCTGACCGGCCCGTAGGCGCGCCAGCAGCACACGCAGGCTGACCGGTTTGGTCACATAGTCGTCGATACCGGCATCGAAGGCTTCAACCAGAGCATCCTCATCTTCCGTGGAGGAAAGCATAATCAAGTAAATGTTTTTGCCAAAGGCCGATGCGCGTAATGCTTTGCAAAGGGCCAAACCATCCATGGGTTTCATGCGCCAATCGGTGATCACCAATTGCGGCCTGTGCTCAATCACATGCTTTAGCGCGGATTCACCGTTGCGACACACCGCAACCTGATGCCCCGCCGCTGCAAGCTGCTTGGAAAGACGTGCCAGCATCATCGGGTCGTCATCGACCAGCAACAACTCCAAGCCAGACAACGCCGATCTCAGAGTAGCGACAGTTTTTTGCCATGACTGGCGCGCATCCGTTTTCACATCACACACTTTCCCCAAGTCGTGCCAAAGCTCGATTATTTCATCGACAAACGTGAGCAGCTCAGCTTCGTCCAGAGCATGAAAACTGGCCTCCGCTGTTAACTCGGGCAGCAACCTGGCTTGATGGGCCTCATCAGCCACACAGTAGTTTCCGATCAATCGGGCAAAAATGAGTTGCTTGGCAAATTGATCAGTTCGATTAATGCCGGGTACTTTCGTCTCAAAGCTCAGTTTCAGGGCATCCAGAAATATCACCGGAAATCCCCAGTCTGCCAGCAATAGCAGGCTTAACGCGTTATGGTCGATGGCAAAATGCTCACGCTCCAGCTCAAGAAGCCGCCTGCCCTCTGCCGCGCCAAGGCATTCGCCATAGATCTCGGACCAAGCGGTTGCCAAAGCCAGGCTGCCGATTTCGCCAAGCAGTCCCAAGGTAAACGACTCTGCAGGCACCACGGTGACTTCCCGGGCGGTGATCGCCGAGATGGCCACCGACATCGCCAAGGATCTCGACCAGTACGCCTCGTAATCAAACCCCGGACAATGTCCCTTGCTGTTGCTGCCAATCAGCGAAAGACTCAACGCGAAGTTGCGCACTGTCTGCATCCCCATCATGATGACAGCCGTTTCCACATCGGCAATAGGCCGCCTAGCCCCGAAGGCCGCCGAATTGGCGAAACGCAAGATACGCCCGCTTAAAGCGGGATCGACTTTAATCAGTTGGCTGACTTGGTGCACGGTGGCATCGCTTTGCTGGACGAGTTGCATGATAGCCAATGCCGTACCCGACGGCGAAGGCAGGCGGTCGGCGGCTTTTAGTTCATTAAGGTTGAATTCAACATTCATTGCTTGTGCTCTTTTCTTACCTGCAGATTCTTAACTAGCTCCACCGTGGCCTGGGTCAAGTCACGGGTCATCAACTGCAAATCAGCGTCTACGGTATCGCCTACAGGACGTAGGCGAGGGGCGTGAGCACGACTGCCATGGACGCAGGAGGTAGAGCCATGCAGGAGCAATTGCCGAGGAGCGGAAGCTTTATGGGCAGCACGCTCCAGATTTACCGCAAAATTGATAACTTTTTCAGCGCAAAAATGTCCGGCCATGCCTTTCATAGCATGAGCCGCGTCGGCCAATGCAAGGAGATCGAAGCTGGACAGGGCGGCGTCCAAGTCCGCTAATTGTACTGGCGCCTCTTCGAGAAATAAATCTATCATCTCGACCAGTAAATCATTATCGCCATCCAGCCGTTTGAGTGCTGAAGATTCATCCCAACAAGCTGCTAACGTCACCCCGCCTTCGGTTTCCTCTTTTGTCAAACAGGGACTCAAGGGGATTTCGCTTTCAATCGTATTATCAAGTATCGGCGCAGCACACGGCATCCCCAGCCAGCGCTCTAAAACCGCTGCCAGCTCGGTTCGGCTGACAGGTTTACTCAGATAATCGTCCATACCTGCGGACAGGCACTTTTCACGCTCTTCTGCCAATGCATGGGCGGTAAGCGCAGCGATTGGCGTAGGTGAATTGCCTCCTACGGTTATTTCCCGTTCGCGCAAAGTGCGCGTGGCTTCATAACCATCCATGATGGGCATCTGGCAATCCATCAGCACCAGGTCGTAAGTCTGCCGTCCCAGCAGCTCAAGCGCCGCTTGCCCGTTATCGGCCAGATCTGGCTTAAGCTGGAACTTGGCAAGCTGGGAAAGTATCACTTTTTGGTTAACCTTATTATCTTCGACCACCAGTATCCGTTTGCCGCGGTAATTAAGCAGAACCTCTGTTACCTTGGCTGCTGGAGCGGTTTTCTGACCGGGAAGCTGTAATGCATCGATAACGGCATCAAAAAGCTGCGATTGCCGCACCGGTTTTAACAGGCTTTGTGCATACCCCAACGCCAGTCTTTCGACTTGTGCGCCTATGCTGCCTGAGGATAAAAGGATACGCGGCATATCGGCAATGGCGGGTTGTTCGATCATGGCGCGAGCCAGAGCGAAGCCATCCATGTCCGGCATTTGCCTATCCGACAGCAGTAAATCATAGGGTTCGTTTCGCAGCACCGCAGCTTCAAGTTCAACGAGGGCCGCGGGCCCGTTGTTTGCTTCGCTTAAAGTAAAACCCCAGTTGCTTAGGTAATGCGTCAAAACCATACGGTTGGTGGCGTTATTATCCACTATCATCGCACGCTTGCCGGCAAAGTCAGCTTGCGGGGACGGAGCATCGCTATCCATCGCCACCAATGGCAGAGTAAACCAAAAAGTCGAGCCCTGCCCCAGAGTGCTCTCAACGCCAATTTCGCCATTCATAAGCTCAACCAGATCCTTGCTGATCGATAGACCCAATCCCGTGCCGCCATAACGCCGGGAAGTGGAGCTGTCAGCCTGGGAAAAAGCAAGAAACAGGCGCTTTTGCGTCTCTGCAGTAATGCCGATACCGGTATCCACTATCTCAAAACGTAATGTGGGTGCGGCTTTAGCCGCGCTTGTCGGGTCTAAAGTCTCAGCCACAGACGACGCCGAGACCTTTACCGAGACTTCACCCTGTTCGGTAAATTTAACGGCATTGCCGATCAGGTTGGTCAACACTTGACGGATGCGCGTGGGATCGCCCTGCCAACGTAGCGGTACATTCGCCGGCAGAAAGCAGTTTAATTCCAGGCCATGGGCGTGGGCGCGGCCAGACAGCAGTGTGCAAACTTCTTCGACCAAATCCGGCAAATTAAACTCAATTTGCTCCAACTCAACTTTACCCGCCTCCAATTTGGAAAAATCCAGAATATCGTTGATGATGGTCAACAAGGATTCTGCCGAATTTGCTGCGATATGTATCAAATCCCATTGCTCGCGAGACAGTTGGGTGTCCTGCAAAAGATCCAGCATGCCCAATACGCCGTTCATCGGCGTGCGAATCTCATGACTCATATTGGCCAAGAACTCAGTCTTGGAATGGGCAACCTGCAAGGCGGCATCACGCACCCTTTTCAACGAGGCATTGGCCTGATGCTGAAGCAGCGTTAGCGCTATCATTTCGCCTACCTGCTCAAGCATGGCGATGCGGGACTTGCTCTGTACGGGATAGGGATCGGTAAAAACAAATAATATGCCTAGAATTTCCCCGCCGGAAGCTATGGGCACGATGTAATGACCGTGAGACGGCAGGTCATCGCAGAAGCAATCATCGACAACGGCCAGCTTTCTTGACACAGCGACTTGTCCGCACAGGCCCTCATGTAGGGGCGAATTCATTCGCCCAGAGCGAATGAATTCGCCCCTGCAGTGTTCAACGAACATTTCCAGAACATCACCATCCTGCGCCCGTAACAACACACCGCCTTGGCGTTGCAGGTTTATAGTCTTGAGACTGAAGAGAATATCCAGAACCTGAACAAAGCGTTGTTCCAGTGACAAGTTCTGATGAAGCACCTCGGAAATCGCCAGACGAGCGGCGGTATCGTCAGTCTCAATTTGCAAGGCCGCCTCCTCTGCGACCAGCTTGCTGACGTCATGCTGAATCTGTACATAACCGGACAGTGTGCCGTTTTCCATCAGAATCGGCGTAATATGGGTCTTGGCCCAGTATTCCAGCTTGTCCAGAGAGGCTTGTCCAGCGGGGCGCCTCCAATTTATAGTGTGGGGGCTCTTATTATTCGGCGTCTCACCCCTAATAATTCCCCCCCCACCGAGGGTCTTCTCAAATTTTTTTGGGCTTAAGTGTGTCGTTTCGCGGCGTCGGCATAGCAGTCTGCCTGACCAGGCTTGGCTACAACGGAGCCTGTTTTGCATCTCGGACAAAACTTGCTGATCGGCGGCAGGGCTGTCCAGCACAAAGGGTTTTTGTCTCATCAGCGCATCCTCAGTCCAGCCGGTGAACTGACAAAGCGCCGGATTGGCGTATTGGATGAGTCCCTCGGCATTGGTGATCAGTATCATCTCGCTGCTGGCGTCCAGCGCACGCTTTAACGCCGTCAGCTTTAGTTCATTGGCTTTTCGGGTGCTAGTATCCCGGCGTATCGAAATATATTGCTTAAGCTTGCCGGTTTTATCCGGCACAGGCGCGATCGTGCTATCCACCCAGTACAATTCCCCGTCTTTGCGCCGATTGCAAAATTCCCCGCGCCATACATGTCCCCCGGCGATAGTACGCCACATGTTGCGGATGTGATCCTGATCGTGATGGCCGGAATTGACGAGGCGATGATCCTGGCCGATAAGTTCATTCTGGGTATAACCGGAAACTTTACAGAACATGTCGTTAGCATAGACGATGCGTCCCTGAACGTCGGAGATGCTGATCAGCACATGATTCTCCAAAGTTTCCAGCAGCTCTCTATTGGATGTCGTCTGTTCCTGAGCGATCTGCAAGGTCAGCGGTCGCAACGCCAGAAACCACAACAGCGGTGTACTCAATGCCGTCAGTAAAATGGTGCCCAGAACACCATTTTGTGTCGACGCTAAGTCGATTCCCCATTGTTGGGTCGCATCAAGCAGCAACATGACCAACGTTTCGGAAAGGCTAATGACTGCAATGATGATGCCTAGTGAATAGAAAAAATTATGTTTCGAGTATTGCGGCGGCGACAATGGAATTGACATGAATCTCTTCTGGTTTTATCTGTTTATCACGCTGTAGGATGGGTAGAGGCAATAGCCGAAACCCATCAAACCGGACAACTATTAATGGATTTCACTGCGTTCTACCCATCCTACGCATTGTAGAGCATGCATCATTTCGGCAGTCATCGAAAATGGTCAGATGATTCAACTTTCTCATATTTCCCATTATCCATGCTAGAGCGTAGCTTTAAAACAGCCATGTTTCAAGGGTATTATTGAATAAGCAACGATAAGCTTTCAATCAGAGCAAAGTTATCCTATCCTTTACGCCATTAAATGTAACTTTCGCCGCATCTGCTCCCGGCAGGCTTACGGCATACACCCTCCTTGGCGATAAAAAAAACAAATCATGACTGAAGCAACCACGTTATTTTCCGATGCAAAACTTGTCATTCCAGGCGGCGTGAATTCGCCGGTACGATCCTTTAGCGGCGTGGGCGGCACACCGGTTTTTATCGACCATGCCCTGGGCGCTTATATCTACGACAGCTCCGGTAACAGCTACATCGATTATGTCGGCTCCTGGGGGCCGATGATTTTAGGCCATGCCCACCCGGAAGTCATTGCGGCGGTCAAGCAGGCATGCGACAAAGGCCTGAGCTTCGGCGCGCCGACCGAAATTGAAACACTGATGGCCAAACGGGTTTGCGAGCTGATGCCGTCGATCGAACTGGTCAGAATGGTCAGTTCCGGCACCGAGGCGACCATGAGCGCCATTCGCCTAGCCAGAGGCTATACCGGCCGCGACAAAATCGTTAAATTCGAAGGCTGTTATCACGGCCATTCCGATGCCTTATTGGTCAAGGCCGGTTCCGGCGCGTTGACCTTTGGCGTACCCAGCTCGCCCGGCGTACCGGTCTCGGTTGCCGAAAACACCATCACCCTGACCTACAATGACAGCGACTCGGTCAAGGCGTTGTTTGCAGAATGCGGCGAGCAAATCGCCTGCATTATCGTCGAGCCGGTCGCCGGCAACATGAACTGCATTCCGCCTGTACCGGGATTTCTGGAAAGCTTGCGCGAGGTTTGCGACCAATATAATAGTGTGCTGATTTTCGATGAAGTGATGACCGGCTTTAGGGTTGACTTAACCGGCGCACAGGGACTTTATAATATTAAGCCCGATTTAACCACACTAGGTAAAATCATCGGCGGCGGCATGCCGGTCGGCGCATTCGGCGGCTCGCGCAAAATCATGGAATGTCTTGCGCCGCTCGGCCCGGTCTATCAGGCCGGCACGCTGTCCGGCAACCCGGTCGCGATGGCCGCCGGTTTAAAAACCCTGGAATTGATAGCCCGGCCCGGTTTTTACGAGGCGTTAACCGCAAAAACCGAAAAACTGACTTCAGGCCTGAAAGCTCGCGCCGCTCAGGCCGGTATCGCGATGACCACCAACAGCGTTGGCGGCATGTTCGGGCTGTTTTTCAGCACAGAACAGCAAGTGACCGGCTTCGCCCAGGTCATGCAGTGCGACCAAAACCTGTTTAAACGCTTTTTTCATGCCATGCTGGAACAGGGTGTTTATTTAGCGCCTTCAGCGTTTGAAGCCGGTTTTGTTTCGGCCGCGCACAGTGACGAGGATCTGGATAAAACCCTGGATATCGCCGAAGCGATATTCAAGCGCTTGTAATCTTTAGGCAGAAATAGCTGGCAGCAACGTTTCGGCAAATATGAAAGGCCTTTTTGTTGCTGGAGCAAAAAACAAGCGAATTTTATTAGACTTTTCAGGAAATGAGACAGTGGCGTATTTGTTTGTGCGCCATATCCTATTGATTTAAACTTGATTCAATTAAAACAATTAATTAGATGATTTTGAGGGCTATACGACAAGTTAGATTTTTATAAGATAATGTATATCCTGTATATCTCGTTAAGCCTTTCCAGTCTATGGCAATCTATGGCAATCTCTGACTCCGATCCACGCGTCTTCTTCGCTGCCGAGCGTACGCTCCTTGCGTGGCTGCGCACTGGCCTGACAATCATTGCCATCGGCTTTATGGTTGCGCGCTTCGGTCTCTTCGTTCGGCTAATGTCATTGCAAGTTCAACCACATCAGCTCGACACTCTGTCGCTCTCAGCTGGATTAGGCATTGCCTTTGTTATCGTTGGCTCATTGGCTATCTTCCTGGCTGCGATACAGCACAGCCGCTTCATTGCGACGCTTACGCCTCATGACTTGCCGCCGACATATTCTAAAAAGATTGCCATCATTCTGTCCTTGTTGGTAGCGGCCTTGGGAATTGTGTTAGCTGGCTATCTTTTGTTTACTTCCAACTGATGCAGCCCTGAACTAAATACATATGAATTTTATCAATAACATTCCTCCGCTGATATGGGCGTTAATAGGTCTTCTGATCGGCGCATTTACGGTGCGTTTGTTGAACGGCAAGGATAAAGTCCTGATCCGGCAACTCTCAACCGATCTGGCGGTTTTGGAGGAAAAACTAAAGCAATTTCAAAACCGCGAAACCGAATTTAAACGGTTGCAACAGCTGTTTATAGATACCAAAACCCAAAATGCCGAATTGCAAACCCGCATAGATGAACAGGCGAAAAATACCGCCGAAAAGTTAAAGTTGTTGCTCGATGCGGAACTGCGCCTGAACACCCAGTTTGAAAATCTGGCAGGCAAGATTTTCGATGACCGCAGCAAACAATTCACCGAACACCATAAAACCAGCCTGGATCATATCGTCACGCCGCTACGGGAACAGCTCGGCGAGTTCAAACAGCGCATAGAAACGGTTTACGACAACGAGAACAAGGACCGCATTTCCCTGCGCGAGGAAATCGTCTCATTGCGCCGCGATACCGCGCAGATGAACCAGGAAGCCCTTAACCTGACCCGCGCGTTAAAAGGCGACAAGAAAACCCAGGGCAACTGGGGCGAAATGATCCTGGAAACAGTACTGGAAAAATCGGGACTGCGCAAAGGCATCGAGTATGAAACGCAGGGCGCGTTCCGGGATGAGGACAACCGGCTGTTCAAGCCGGATGTAATCGTCCGCCTGCCCGAGGACAAGGATGTGGTGATTGACTCCAAAGTCTCCTTGCTGGCGTATGAGCGTTATTGCTCAACCGAAGACGACCAGGAGCGTGTCACCGCATTAAGACAACATACCGAAGCGGTGCGGGAGCATATCAAGGGTTTGAGCAACAAGGATTATTCCGCTTTAAAAGGTCTAAGATCGCTGGATTTTGTACTGTTATTCATGCCGATTGAATCAGCTTTCATCGCCGCTTTTCAGGCGGATGAACGCTTATTTACCGATGCCTTTGAGCATAAGATCATCGTGGTCACCCCGACCACCTTACTGGCGACGCTACGCACTATCGAAAACATCTGGCGCTACGAACGCCAAAACGAAAATGCCCGCGCTATCGCCGATAAGGCAGGAATCGTTTACGACAAAATACGGGGCTTTGTCGATAACCTGGATAAACTGGGCAAACAGTTAAGCACCGTCAACAGTACTTATGACGGCGTGATGAATAAATTAACCCAAGGCAACGGCAACCTGATCCGCCAAGCCGGCAGCTTCGTCGAGCTGGGCGTTAAAGTCAAAAAGGCCTTTCCTAAGACTATCACCGAACGGGCGGGGCTCGATAGCGACGAGAGCTAGAAACTATCGGCTTTTACCGGCATCTTAAGAAACATTTCCCCAATATTTATGCGATACTACGCGGTTTTGTTGTCCGGTTTTTTTAATACGTCTGTAGGCGGATTCGCCGTCAGGCAATCCGCCGCCAACGGAGCCTTAGACCAGCCTTCCACTTGGACTTTTCCAAGCGGGAGGATGCTCGATTATTTTTGATGTTGTGCGTTGATTGGCGGGTTGCTGATCGCGAAACCGCCCTACGGCACTATTAGACATTTATGATTACCTGCTTAATTAGGAGTAACACATGACCGCACTGGTTGGCATCATCATGGGCTCGACCTCTGACTGGGAAACCATGCGCTTTGCAGCGGAAACGCTGGAACGACTCGGCATTCCGCACGAAGTTGAAGTGGTCTCGGCGCACCGTACGCCGGATAAACTGTTCCATTATGCCGAAACGGCCGAGACCAAAGGCCTGGAAGTGATCATCGCCGGAGCGGGCGGAGCCGCGCATTTACCCGGCATGACGGCGGCCAAAACCGCCGTGCCTGTGTTGGGCGTACCGGTGCAGTCCAAGGCCCTGAATGGCATGGATTCCTTATTGTCGATCGTACAAATGCCCGCCGGTATTCCGGTCGGCACCTTGGCGATAGGCAAGGCGGGGGCAATCAACGCGGCCTTGCTGGCCGCGGCCATCATCAGCAACAAACATGTCCAGTATAAGGACGCATTACAAAATTTCAGGAGTGAGCAAACCGAATCGGTACTTGCGCACTCGGATCCACGGGCAGAGGACGATTTATGATAGTTGGTGTATTGGGCGCAGGCCAGCTTGCCAGAATGATCGCATTGGCAGGCATACCTTTGGGGCTGGACTTTATCTTTCTCGACCCTTCCGCCGATGCCTGCGCCAACAGGCTGGGCGAACCTTTGATCGGCGACTACAACGATCCGAAATTATTGGCGCAACTGGCGGAACGCGCCGATGTGGTCACTTACGAATTCGAGAACGTTCCGGCTGAAGTCGCCGAGTTTCTGGCCTCTCACACCCAGGTGCATCCCTGCCCGAAAGCCCTGGCCGTTGCCCAGGACCGGTTAGTCGAAAAAAGCTTTTTTCGCGACCTCGGCATCCCTACGCCGGATTATGCGGCCGTAGACAGCTTCGAAAGCCTGGAACAAGCCATGATCACCCTCGGCTATCCCGCTATTTTAAAAAGCTGCACCCAAGGCTACGACGGCAAAGGCCAGTCGCTGCTCAAGTCGCCGGACGATTTAACCGGCGCTTGGCTGCTGTTGCAGGGCGTACCGGCTGTCGTTGAAGCCTTCGTCCCGTTTACCCGCGAAGTGTCCATCATTGCAGTGCGCAGCGTTTCAGGGGAGATTGTTTTTTACCCGTTATCGGAGAACCTGCATCGCGACGGCATACTGCGCGTTTCCGAATGCCGCGCCGATGACGCGATGCAAAAACAGGCCGAAACTTATGTTTCCTGCTTGCTGGAGGCGTTGGATTATGTCGGCGTACTGGCCCTGGAATTATTCGAAGTAGACGGAAAACTGCTGGTCAATGAGTTCGCGCCACGGGTGCATAACTCCGGCCACTGGACGATTGAAGGTGCGGAAACCAGCCAGTTTGAAAATCACCTGCGGGCGATCCTGGATCTGCCGTTAGGCTCGACAGCGCCGGTAGGCAACGCGGCCATGGTCAACTTCATCGGCGGCCTGCCTGAGACTGAAGAACTACTGGCAATTCCCCATGCGCATTTGCATCTGTACGACAAATCCCCGCGCAAAGGCCGTAAAGTGGCTCATGCCACGGTACGCGCGGAAAATCAGCAACAATTATCGGAGTTGATCAAGAAACTGACCGCGCTGGCCGATCAGGTTGATAATTCGTAATTATTAGCGGTATACCCGGAGGCTTTTCACTTAAGGCGGGACACATTGCTTACAGCCGGACGGGGCATGTTGCCCCGTTCGAAATGTTTTGCGTTGGTTAATTATAGCTGCTTAGCTCGGATATCGCAGAAACGTTAGGGACGGGGTTGCAAACCCCGTCCCGCTTGGGGTGAATGGGCCGCATACCGTTATGTATCATGTTTTTTCTCCTCAATGGTAATCGACAATCTCAACATCAAAAGCATCGCCGTCCGCCCAGCGGAAACAGACACGCCATTGGTCGTTGATGCGAATGCTGTATTGCCCAGCACGGGCGCCTTTCAATGCTTCAAACCGATTGCCGGGCGGACTTTGCAAAAACGCCAAAGCAAACGAGGCTGTAATAAATTGCCTCACTCTTACAGCCGGACGGGCATGTTGCCCGTTCGAAATGCTTTGCGTTAATTAATTATAGCTGCTTAGCTCGGACATCGCAGAAACGTTAGGGACGGGGTTGCAAACCCCGTCCCGCCTGAGCCTAAGGTTAAGCCGCCTCACGCGGCAAAACCTCACGCTCAATTGCGGCCAAAGCTTGTCGCTCCGCCACGCGCAAATCATAAGCGACTTGCAAATTCAGCCAAGATTGAGCATCGCCGCCGAAATATCGCGCCAAGCGTAGCGCAGTATCAGGCGTAATGGAACGGCGTTCTTTGACAATTTCGTGCAGGCGAGTAGCAGGAACGTGCAGGGCATTCGCCAATGCGTTTACGCTCAGACCTATCGGAATCAGGTAGTCTTCCCGCAGGATTTCGCCAGGGTGAATGGAGCGCATACCGTTCTTTATCATGTTTTTTCTCCTCAATGGTAATCGACAATCTCAACATCAAAAGCATCGCCGTCCGCCCAGCGGAAACAGACACGCCATTGGTCGTTGATGCGAATGCTGTATTGCCCAGCCCGGTCGCCTTTCAATGCCTCAAACCGATTGCCGGGCGGACTTTGCAAAAACGCCAAAGTCGCCGCGCTATGTAATTGCACCAGCTTACGCTCTGCCACATTTTGAAATGCACGGAATCGTTTGGGCGATTGACCTGCAAACAAGGCTTGAGTATCTTTGCAACGAAACGATTTAATCATAAGTCAAATAGTATTACGCTTAACGTAATACGTCAAATGTTGTTTTTGTAGCTTGGTTGCTGTTGGTAACTTAAACTAACCGCCGGTGTTTACAAGCTAGAGGGCTGTCCTCAAAATAACCGTGGTCTACCCCATCCTACGTGCTAAACCAGAAAGCGCATGAACAAGAAGCGCCTTTATGCCAACAATTCCGGAAGCCTGAATCGTGAGTAAAATTGCATCGCGCAATAATAATTTGCCAAGACCATGACGCTTCCAAACTAAATCAACCGGCAAACGACCAACACCATTACCATCACCGGAATAGAGTCTAAAAGCCGATTTCAATGTTGTCACTATCATGTAGAATAGGTGGCAAAAAGCACAGCGCGTCCTACTGTTCTGATATTGTGAATTCCTATATTTATATAGTCTCCCTTACTTCATAAACGGGACAACATATTAATTATTTGATAATGATAAAAATACCAAAGTTATTTCAAGAGAAATTAGCAAATTCAGATGAACTTCGGGCAGCAGTGAGCAATAGTTTCATTCAATTTGAACCATGGCTTGACAGTAGTGGTACGCCTTTCTTTCCAGGGTTCACTGATCACAGTCCAAGACATATTTCAGACGTCTTAGATACAGCCGCATCTTTAATTTCAGATGAAAGCCAAAAATTAATAACGGCGGAAGATGTAGCAGTACTATGTATAGCAATATTACTGCATGATTGCGCTATGCATTTAACTCGGGATGGCTTCAGAGCTCTAATAGAAGACTCTGGTCAACCTATTGTTTCTGGCTTTGGAGACAAGCCATGGCCACAATTGTGGCGGGACTTTACTGCTGAAGCTGGAAGGTTTGGTCAAGATAAGCTTTTAGCAATATTTGGTGATAGTGAACCACTATTAACTGGAGAAATAGACTATGACAACTTATCTGAAAGAGACGACTTATTAATCGGTGAGTTTGTTAGGCGACACCATACAAGATTAGCACACGAAATAGCCATTAAAGGCGTTCCAAGCCGTAGTAAAGAGAAGTTAGAACTGATTGGATTTGATGCGGATTTAAAAGACATTGCAGGTCTTATTGCTAGAAGTCATGGTATGTCAATAAGAAATACTTTTTCTTACCTTGAAGAAAGATACGATTTGATCCATGAGCAGCGTAAAGTCAAAGGGCCATACCTGATGGCGGTTTTAAGAATTGCTGATTACGTTCAGGTTCAAAGCGAACGAGCAATCCGATCCCTATTGAGCATAAAAGAACTGCGTAGTCCTATTTCACGGCAGGAATGGAGAAATCATTTTGCAGTAAAGGATATTTCATATTACAACGACGATCCTGAGGCTTTTTTTGTTAATACTGAACCAAAGGATGTTAAGACTTATTTAAGACTTGTCGGCCTATTTAAAGACATTCAACGTGAATTGGACGAAAGTTGGGCAACGATTGGTGAAATCTATGGACGCCGAGGTAAACTTGCTTCACTTGGGCTCACAATGCGACGTATTAGGTCGAGTTTAGATTCAGCTGAAAAATTTGCTAAAAGAGTTCCATATATACCCATAGAAGCAGGCTTTAACTCATCTGGGCCAGATTTACTTAAGCTTCTAGTAGGGCCTTTATATGACTATAAGCCTGCAGTTGGTGTACGGGAATTGATTCAGAATGCTGTGGATGCCTGCAAAGAGTTATCTGACCTAGCAAGCCATCAATCTTCAATCAACACACAAAGTCATCAAGAACCAGACATTATATTGAGTATTCATGAAAATAATGATGGGGCTGGGTGGATTACTATTACTGACAAAGGCGTCGGTATGACGCTCGATACAATTACAAAATATTTTCTGATTGCAGGAGCATCCTTTCGAAATAGTGATCTTTGGAAAAGACAGCATACCGATGAATCAGGCCAAACAAGAGTGATGCGTGGGGGAAGGTTTGGAGTTGGTGCACTAGCATCGTTTTTATTAGGTGAAGAGATAGAAGTAACAACACGTGCTTTTGATAGACCTGAGACTGAAGGGATCGAGTTTAAGGCTAGAATTGATGAACCTATTATTGAACTTAGACGTTGTGTTGCACCAGTCGGCACATCAGTAAAAATATGGGTTTCTGATTCAAAAGTTTTCGACGCATTTCGCCCATATCAATTGCGGGACAATAAAGATAGGGATAGTGAGATTTTGCTTGATTCGTGGCCCGAAGTAGATTGGTTCGTTCAAACAGAGCCGAGAATAGAGTACAGATGGAATGGCTTTAATTGGACCATGAGAGCAAATATATCATCTGGTTCTCGTTTTAGAGTTTCAGCCACATTTTCACCAAAAGTTAATAAACTAATTCCTTTTCAAGGTACATCAACATCCTCATGGCAGAGACTGTCCGATCCAGGGCCTTACAAGGATATTTATTGGAGATATACTCCTGAAGAGAAACAGAATAATGGAGGATCAACTTGGAAACATTATCCTAACGATGAAGCGACTGTAAATGGTATTCGTGTTGAGGAGATCACTAACTATGGCAGACCATCATCACTATATTTGTCAGATAATTACTTTAATAAAGGGCCTACTTACTCTATAAAAAGGCCTTCAATGGCAATATTTGATCCATCAGGAATATGCCCAATAAATTTGCAGCGCAGTGCTATCTCTTTTGACCGCATGGGAATGGATTTGTCAATGGCCAAAGCTATACTTGGCGTACATTTACGAAATATTATTAAAAATGCAGGATCATCAGGTACCATCGCAGGCTTTTATAAACTTTGTGTCGAGTTAGTTGAATGTCGCGATGTCCGGTATCAGGGCATAGTTTCAAGAGTTTGCGCGACTTCTGATGGTATTTTTCTAGCAGCGCCAAATGTATTAACTGGACTTGAAGTTAAGACTCTATATTTCGTAAACGCTTTAGAACCACAGCTCATGGATCCAATAACAGTAGCTAATATTCTGGATGATGATGAGGCATTAATTTTTAGAATTGCTCCTTCTGGTGTTCAGAACGATTTGTCGTGGTTTCGTGGAGTTCTATGTGGAGGGAACATTAGCGAATACGGGTATGCAAGTTCAGCAGGATTTCCTCGTGTATCTTCAATTGCATCAACCTTAATTATGCCATCAGAAAAATGGAGTTTTGCGAATAAAAAAGGGCGAATTAGTAAAGATATTCTCAACACATTGACAAGTCAGCAATTAGAAAATGGCGATATTGCCGCAACTAATGGCAACAATACTAAGGCAAATCACATGTTATCTCGGTGCCAATCTATTTCAAAGATTATGGGCGAGAATTTAGAAATTGGAGCCTGGTCACTATCCAGTGACCAGGCTCATGGATATGAAAGTTCATTAATTGTTGATACGTGGCTTGAGATTAACAATAATTCACTTATTATTAATTTTGACTAACAAGTCAGTGCATAGGATGGGCCAAACATCGTGCGGCCCATCTATCATGGACTATGATTGATAGGCTTCGTACCTCAGCCCATCCTATCGCACTGTATACAGAAACACGGGTAAAGTAGAGAGCAGGTTCTCGCTAGTCCTTTTTATTTTTCATCTAGCCACTTTCCGGTATCCATGCGGCTGTGGAGAATGCCAATAATGTCAATGTATTCGGTACCGGCACGATAAAAAACCAAGTGTTTCTGTATTTGCAGTGATCTCAAATCCTTTTTGATCTCTGGTCTGGCTTTGCCAATATAGGGATTGTCCAGTAGTTGCATGATGCCCTGTTCGATCATGCTGACATATTGACCCGCTTGCGCTTCGCTCCATTCGCTGAGTGTATAAAACCAGATGTCCTCAAGATGCTGTTCTGCTGCTTGAGTTAATCTGATTTTCAGCACAAGGTTTTCTTGTCCTGGTTAATGCGGTCAATTGCGCGATTTCTTATGCGTTGGAAATGATCGCTCAGCTCTTGCGGTTTGAGTTCGGTATACCGACCTTCAGCAAGATCCCGCCCACCCTCCGCCAGTTTCGACCGCAAGTGATCCAGCTTCATCTGATTGATCAGCTCTTCGTTTGTTTTCATAAATCGCAGTGCTTCACGGATAACTTCGCTGGCATTGTTATATAAACCGGAAGTGACTTTTTCTTTGATGATGGCTTCGAGTTCTGGTGTTAATGAAATATGCATGAGAAACGCCTCCTGAATTTAGGATGCACTAAGAATACAAACATTGTCAATTTTTGTATCAGCCAGCCAAACTAACGGAGATTATCCTGTAAGGCTGGCAAACTTGATAAGGTCTAGGGCGTAGGTTGGCGTTTCGGTTGGAAGGCGGGTAAAACCGTAATGCAAGTAGAAGGCTTCCGCTTCAGGAGAAATGGCATGTGCAATCAAAAGACGGGCGGATACTTCTTTAGCCGCACGGGCTGACCTTTGCACTGCATCTTGAAGTAATGCTTTGCCTAATCCTTGGTCTTGCCATCTCTGATCAATGGCTAAGCGTCCAAGTATTACCGCTGGAATCTGGCGGGGCATATTCCGGCGCATGGAACCAATAACTTCTTGGCTAAAAATCTGTCCCATGCAAATAGCGTAGTCCTGTAGGTCAGGCATGCTTTTTATGCCTGACATTTGCAAGCCTCAATAAAGCTATGACTTCCGAACTTTCCCATTCCAGCCCATCACAGAACACCAAAGAATCAGATAACGAAAAGCTATTGTCTGGACTTGGTTGATCCCATCATTTCCATAATTCGGTAAATCAAGCAAACCACCCATCATTTGTATTTACAAAGACAATACATTATATTAGTCTTGCTTATATGGATATTCACTACGAGAAAAACGGCGTCAGCTTTGTTTGGAATGCCCGCAAAGCTGCGGCAAACCCGATCAAACATGACGGGATTACCTTCGACCAAGCTGCCGAAGCTTTCTTCGACCCGTTTTTGAAGCTGGTCGATGCTGGCCGCAATCATGAATCGCGCGATGCGGTTATCGGCTACGATGAAAAAGGCCGGTTGCTGTTTGTTGTGCATATTGAGGTTGAAGATGAGTTTATCCGGCTTATTTCGGCCCGCAAAGCCACACTAACGGAGCGCAATGCTTATGATTTCTGACACAGTTAAAAAACGCTTAACTAAAGACCGTCCCATGACTTCGATCACCTTACGCATACCGGTCGATGTGGTGGAGTCCATGAAGGTTATTGCACCCTGCAAAGGTTTTTCCGGCTATCAAGCCTTATTAAAGTCGTACATTAGCGAGTGCTTGCGCCGCGATGAAGCGCAGTTTGCCTTAAGTAAGGAAGCCAAGTTGATTGCGGCGCTAAAAAAGCTTGGCGTGCCGGATAGTATTATTGAAGAGGCGGCGCGTGAGGTTGCGTAATTCCAAGAGACCGTGAAAGAATGCAGCATCAACGCGCTACGCCACCTCGGCAAAATTGCTCCTGCATTGCTCTACCTCCTGCATCCATGCAGTTGTAAAACGCCTACTATTGGTTAGGGATAGTCTCCGTAGCGCGGACTGCATGAATTACGCTCATTCCCAATCTCCAGATTGGGAACGCGGTCTTGGAAGCCCAGCTCCCTGTACTGCGAATTTCGTGAAGCTGGAGCTTGTCAGCCAGCGAACACAACAATCCGCCTCTCAATAATTGCAGCCACTCAGGCCTGATGCAATTCCTTGCGAATGGTCTCGCGCACGACATCGGCCAGCGTTATGCCTTGGGCAAACTGCCGTAACGCCTCGTTCATCAAGGTTTGATAGTTGCCGCCGCTCATTTCGGCGCGGGCTTTAAAAATCGCCAAGGTGTCATTATCTACACGCATGGTTATCCGCGACTTGCCGCCGTGTTCGGCTTGCAGTTTTGCCAATGCCGGAATTTCAGCGACAGGCTTGGCATCGTTAAAATCCATCTCGGCATAACGGTCAAACAGGGGATCAGAATTGTTGCTCATAACGCCTCCTTTGAGGTTGGTTGGCTTTCCAGGCAGAAATAAGACGCACCGTCTCTTCGCGTTGCGTCCAAACCACTATTAATATTCGACCTTTTGCACCCATGCCCAACGTTATAAAACGATGCTCATTGTCTGCATCACCATTCTCTCGTGTCAGGGCATAAGGGTCTAGCAAGACTGCTTGAGCTTCATCAAAGGTCACGCCCTCGTGATTCAAAGGATTAGCAGCAGCTTTGGCAGGATCGAATTCAATTTTCATGGTTTTATTATATGTACAATTGTACGCACAGACAAGAAGGAGCGGCTTTCTGATTCTGGGTTGGTCATCTACATGGATGAGGGGAGTGCATAGGATGGAGGCTTACATTGTGCATACCTTATTATTCACAATACAAGACTCCATATTTCCATTCTTAGATCAGTCTGTCAAACCTGCCGGGGTTATTCTGTAAGCTTGGCAAACTTGATAAGGTCTAGGGCGTAGGTTGGTGTTTCGATTGGAAGATGGGTAAAACCGTAATGCAAATATAAGTTCTGCTTGCTGATGCTTTCATATTGGCGAATGCCCGCTTACGCAACCAAGTATCCAGCTTTTCCTCGCCCGAGCGGAAGCTCTCTGTATCAGGCTGTACGGTTAAATGAACAGGCGAACAAATTTCCTTATTTTCACTCATCCGACCAAGGGGATTTGATTGTCCGCAATCGGTTCATGCCGTCGATCTGATCTCGTGTTACCGGTGTGTCCAGCCATTCCAGTACGTTTTGGAATGTTCTTGTTGTCGACATAAATAGAGGCTTGGTCAAGGATCACATTCTTGGCTTCCTTGAGTGCCGACGCCAGCATAAATTGCGAACGATTTGAACCAAGCAACTCGGCGGCCTGGTCAATAAGCAACCTGTCATGTGCTTTCGCGCGCAAGTGAATATTTACTTCTGCGGGTGTGTGTTCTGTTCTTATAGCTTTTAATGCCAATTAACTAATTTCATGTTAAAAGTATCTGCTGTCAACACAGTACTGCACGCCTTTTAATCCTGCTCAGCATTGCTTGTCAATACCGACTGATCCATCAGCCGACTCAGCCAGGCCTCTGCCGTTGTTTTATTGATTTTCAGCACACTATTCGGAAAGAAGCCAATTCCCAATATCAGCAATGCCGACACGCACAATAATGTCAGTTCTCGGGGACGCAAATCCTGCACCTGCTTGACGCTAGACTGTGTGATCGGACCGAAGAAGGCGCGACGGGTGAAGGACAGCATATAAGCCGCGCTGAGCACCGCGCCGATCAGGGCCGCGATGCTGATGCTGGGATGTGCCAGCATGGTGCTGACTATCAGCAACAATTCGGCCGGAAAACCGCTGGTGCCGGGCAAGCCCATGCTGGCCAGCGCAAATAAAAAATAAAAACAGGTCAGTCGGGGCATGACTTTAGCCAGGCCGCCCAGATGGATAACCTCGGTACTGCCCAGGCGATGCTGGATAAAACCGGCCACCAGCATCAGCGAACCGGCGACCATCGTGAAATTCAGCAACTGGAAAATCGCCCCCTGTATGCCCTGCATATTCAAGGAGGCAATACCGACGATAACCAGTCCCACATGGCTGACGCTGGCATACGCCAGCAAGCGGCGCAAATTGGTTTGTTGCAGGGCGATCAGTGCGCTGTAAACCAGCGTAATCGCGCCGAGTATGCCCAACACCCAGCTGTATTCAACCGCAGCGGACGGCGCCAGCGGCATGGTAAAACGAATGATGCCGAAAGCGCCGAGTTTCAAGCCGATCAATAAGGCTGTCATTTGCGTCGGACCTTCCATAGCGACAGTCGGCAGCCAGGTATGGAAAGGCACTAAGGGCGCTTTAACGGCAAAGCCGAGCAGTAATAAAATAAATACCAGCGTCTGCAAGTTATCCGGCAAGGCCGTTGCCAACAATACCGGCAAGCTGAAGGACAAGTCCTGCGGAATACTGCCGCCCACCGCCGTGGCGTGATTCATCGCCAGGATGATAATCGCAAACAATAACGGCACGCCGCCAAACAGCATAAACAGCGTGTATTTGATTGCTGCGCTACGCCGTTCCGAACCTATGCCCCATAAACCGATTAAAAAGAAAATAGGCGGCAGGGTCAGTTCCCAGAACAAAAAGAACAGCGCCATATCCAGCGCCGAAAATACGCCGATAGTCACGCCTTCCAGCGCCAGCAACAAGGCTAAATGAAGTCGGGGCATCGTTTGCACCGAGTTCCATGACGCCACGATCACCATGAAGGTTAACAAGGCGGACATCGGCAAAAACAGCACGGAAATGCCGTCTACGCCAAGCAGATATTCAATATTCAGGCCGGGTATCCAGGCATACCGCTCGACCAGTTGGAAACCATCGCCTAGGTCGGCATTAAACAGCTGCACCACCATCAGCGTTGCGATCAATTCCAGCACGGCAACCCATAACGCAATATTTTTGGCCAGTTGGCTATTGCGAATAAACGTTACCGCAATCGCGCCTGATAAAGGCAGCAAAATAAGCAGGCTTAACAGGGGGAAACTGGCATTATTCATGTTGGTCGTTGTCGTCGGTGGAGGGTACGCCGTGCATCGGATATTGCTTGCCGATTTCAGCCGCGTCCTGGTCGATAAAATTCAGCCACGGGGTCGTGTAAAATCCGGTGCCGATCAGCAGCAGACAGATCATTGCGGCGATAATGCGCTCGGTCTTGACTGGATGGTGCGTACAGCTGTAGGGCTGTACAGCACGTTTGGACGCCGCCATAAAAATTCGCTGAAAAGCCCATAACAAGAACGCGGCGGACAACAGGTTGCCGACCAAAATAGCAATGGCCAGTAACCAGCCATATTCCTCAATAATGCCTTCAACGAGCAAATGTGCCGCATCAAAACCGGTGGTACCGGGCATCACCATCGTACTCAGTGCGGACAGCAAAAACAGCAAGGCCAGCGTACCGTTGGTGTTAAATAACCCGCCCAGTCGAGGAATAAAAGCGGTGCGGGTACGCTCGTAAATCAGACCGATGCTGAACAACATACCCGCCATCGCCAGACCGTATGCCACCGACAGCAATAGACTACCTTCCAGGCCGTTCGCATTAAAGCAGAAGGCGCCAATGACCAGCATCCCTGTTTGGCTGATGACCGCAAAAGCCAGCAACCGCCGAATATTGATCTGCATCAATGCCAGCAAGGCGCCGTAAAAAATGCTGATCAGGCCCAGCGTCACCACAAATCCGGCCCATTGTTCGACGACCCCGGGCACCATCGGTAAGATGAAGCGAATGGCTGCATAAATGCCCAGCTTCAAGCCGACCAGAAACACCACAGCACTGGCGACCGTGCCTTGTTCGGCCAATACCGGCAACCAGCCGTGAAACGGAAATAACGGCATACGGATCGCAAAGCCGAAAAACAGCAGGATAAAAATCAACACTTCATCATGCAAATAGGCGTTATTCTGTTTTAGCGTCACCCAGTCGAAGGTCAATGCATGGCTGGAATCGATTAAGCCGAAAGCCAGCAGCAAAAAACCGGCCAGGGTCAACAACAAACCGCTGACCCAATATTGCAGCAATAAGACCACAACCCAGCGCCGTTTTTGTCCGGTTCCGGCATGCACCGTCAACAGCACTACGGGAATCAATTCCAGCACACACCAAAACCAGAACTGCAAAACATTCAACGCGACAAAAGCGCCGATCAATATCGTTTCATAACCCAGCAGGCAGGCAATAAACAGCCGGTCGGTCACATGACGGGTAATCAGCGTATAAATCAACGCCAGCAAGGTTAAAATGGCGGTCAGCGGGATAAATAAAATATTGGTCCCATCAACGCCGACACGATAACTGAGACCGGCAAAATGCAGCTGTTCAACCAGATGAATACCGGGAAGACTAGAATCGAAAACAGTCAGCAGATAGAGGCTAAGCAATACCGTCAACAGCGCTCCGGCAAAACCAAAACGCAACGCAATCCTCGGTGAGCGCGAAAACAGGATAGCAATCATGGCCAGCAGAGGAACCGCTGTCAGTGTAGTGAGCAGCGGAAAGGCCACAGATTCCGACCAGGGAGTCACAGTAATATCCATCAGAGCTAAATTCTCATTAATGATTGAAGCTATTTATCGTCCACGAAAGGCACGAAAAACACGAAAAAACATACAAGTAATGCTGTGGCGCAGTGCATCAGAGGGAGGGCATACTTTCGCCTTTCGTCCTTTGCCCTGCGCCCTTCTTTCGTGCTTTTCATGGACTATTTTTTGTGAATCGCATCATCCCTATTGGCGGTGCGTAACATCGCCTCAAAATGCAACTAGCAATGTTATAAACACAAACAACACCAGATAGCGGGGTCTAAGCACTGATTGTTCAAATTTATTGGCGATATGTCCAAGCTGGCGGCCATAATTAATCGTATCTTTACCTATGCCGCGCAACACAAAACGGTCTTCGAACCAGTGCAGGATTGCTGCCGTCCATTCGGTGAGTTTTCCTGCCAGCCCGCTGCCTCGGGCAAATTTATCGGAGTCATTGCCTACAGGACGTAGGTAAGGGGCGTGAGCAGGAGCGGAAGCTTTGTCCAGTTGCGCGCCAATCATCCGTTCTTCCAGTTGCGCCAGTGACGATATCGCCTGGATGGCGGGAGCAGCTCCGCCCATAATCCGGTCAACGATATGATCGTCAAAATAGCTCAGGTCATGCGCCAAGCCGCGCACCGGTTTGACCAGCGCCCAATCGGTAATCGGATCCAGCCAGAAACGCTGCACCGAGGCCACATACCTCCAGGCAGGGGTATCGCCTACAGGATCTAGGCGAGGCGAACTGTCTACGCTCAGACCGTGCACATTATGCATCAGCGATGGCGCAGTCAGAAACAGATAACCACGCACCACCGCATGGGCACAAAGATGCCAACCGGCCAGTTGCCAAAACCCCAATCCGCATTCCAGAAACATCAGGCCCAGTTGGCCGGAGGTGGCAAAAATTAACGAACTTTTAACGTCGGTCTGGGTCAGCCCAACCACAAAACTGTACACAGCGGTGATCAAACCTACGACAGCGAGCACCGCCATTGCCAGGGTTGAATATTCAAAAACCGGCCGTAACAAAATAATCAGATAGACACCGGCATGCACCATGACTGCGCCGTAAAATACCGCACTCGACGGCGTAGGCCCTTCCATCGCACGACCCAGCCAGGAAGTGAAAGGCAGTTGCGCCGATTTGGCAAAGGCGGCAACCGAAAAACACAGCGCAATCGCGGTCACTTCACCTGAGCTCAACTGAGCCGCAGCAGCATTCAAATCATTCCAGTTAATGCTGCCAACCCAGGCATACGTTAAGCCGATCCCCAGAATAAATCCGGCATCGCCGATACGATTGGTCACGAAAACACGCGTCGCATTAGCGGCGGCAACCGGGCGATCGTAAGCATAGGCGATCAAAAAATAGGAACTTAAACCGGCAATTTCCCAGCCGATAAAAGTGCCGACTGCATTACCCGATAACACCAGCAGCAGCATCGCCGAAGAAAACAGGCTCAGCATAAAAAAGAAGCGGTGATAACCCACTTCCCGGTGCATGTAGTTCATTGAAAAACGAACGACAATGGCTAGCAGTACTGCAAACAGCGCCGCCAAACGCACATGAAAACCGGTAGTGATAAAGTTTACCGGTATGTCCAGCGTGTCGCTGTTCAGCCAATGTCCCAGCGTGTATGTGCCGGTATTTTTACCCAGTAAATCGGCACCCAGCAAGGCCAAAGCCAACAGGCAAGACATGGTAATCGCCCAGCCCACAATATCGGCGGTTAGGCTTTCACCGGTTTCGCCGTCGATGAAACCGAATAGATGTCCCAAGCCGACAACCGCAGCGGCGGACAAGGGCATTAAGGGAATCAGAATGACTAATGCATCCATTTAGTAAGCTCCAAAGCGTTCAGGCTGTTTGATCAACATCGGCGCTATCGGTAACGTTTGATCCTGATAACAAGCCGGGGAGTTATCGCCAACCGGCAAGTCCTTTGTCTGAGCTTGCCAACGGACAAAGCCCTCGCCAGGTTGGAACAAGAAAATCTCACCGCTATCGGGGTCTTGAGCGCTCAGATGCACCCAGCCGCCTCCTACCAGCTCCCGTATGCTTGGCTGGCGCTGATAAATGTGTTCCAGCACCGATGTTTTCGCCTCAACCAGCATCTGCAAGCGCATCGCTTCGTGCGTTTCAACCATCTGCTTAGGCAGACCTGTGCGCAAATCACTGGCAGTGCCCTCCATAACCCCGAACAAACCGGTTACGTTATGCGGTACTTTGGTGCCGCAACCGAAACGTTCGTTGTCGATCGAGGAAAAATAATATTCCAGATTGATGCCGGCGCCGACTGGGCCTGCGCTCAGTAAAATCGACTCGAGGATGCTGCCGTCAGGGTCTTGACTCGGATCGTAAGAAATCAGGAATACACGCCGATCCAGAAACAATCCCTGGGTCAAGGCGCGCCGACCGATCACGGCCGCCGCATTGGTCGCATGACCAAACTCGGGACGAACCTGACTTAAATCTTGCGCTCTCAGCGTCACATGCTGAAAAGCTTCCGCTGGCGAGGCCGAGCGCTCGGCCGAGAAAAATCGTCGGCAACGCTCATGCGCGGATAATTGTTGCGCTCGACTGATACAGTCCCTGAAACGCTCGAAATCCTCACGCAGCAAAGCCGGTATCGCGTCCAGATCGTACCAGATCATGGCATCGCTACAGGTATCGTGTTGCATAGCAACGAACCAGCAGTCGTCAGGAATAACAATACCTTGCAGCGCCAGCGATGCACGCACTTCAGGCCGGTTGGCCATGGCCGCGACTACCCGCGCATTAGGTCCGCCCTTGCCACCGCCGCAGGCGCCGCAATTATGCGCGGCTTCATGCGGGTTGTTATGACTGGTCGAGCCATGACCTGCTAACGCGACAATCCGCGCAAAACCGGCGGTGAGCCCTAAAACACGCAGCAACGCCGCTACCCGTTCGACTTGTTCGCTATCGGTAAATCCCAGTTTTGGACGTTCCGGAACGGCAACCGTCTCATCCGTAGCGGTAAACAGCAGTTGCGTTTTAACCTCGGGCGTAACCCGCTGAGCGATAGAGGAAATCAGCTTTTTCTGCAGCTTGGGAAACAGCGATTTAGCCAATAATCCGGCGAAGGTAAGCGGCGAAATCGCATCAATCACCACATGCGACAACAGCAGATTATGGCGCAAGTCCTGATGCACCTGCCTGGCAAGCCACAGGCTTAACTTACGGCCACGGTTATGCTTGAGTAACGCCGGTCCGCTACCGGATTGTGGCAGTTCCTGAACCTCATGAGCCGGCGTCACCACCACCGGACACAACGACGTCGCCTTGCTGTCATCCAGACCTTTATAATTCATCGCAACGCCAAAAAATCCGGCTGCCCCCAAGGTTTCGATAGCCGGATTCAGCTCTTCCACATGGCGGCGAAAGCTTTCCTCTCGCTCATCCATGCAGACGATAATCTGCGCTTCGGAGCGCTTAATGCGCTTGAACCAACCGCCACGCTGATGATTGGCATGCAGCGCCTGGAAAAAGCCTTCCCGATAATGATGCTCGTAAGCTATCAGCCAGACTTTACTGCGCTCGCACAGCGTGAACTCATCAAGCACCGCCAACATGGCCTGTAAATCTTGGGTGTCCAACTGTTGCATGTCGGAAGCGCTAAGCCCCAAATGCTGGCATAAACGGAACAAACGCCAGCCGCTGTTGTGTGCCGTATGTTGTTCCGAATGAGTTGCCGCCGGACTGCATTGCCAAGTCCAAATCAGGTCGGCGAGTTGCTGCCAATCGCTGCGGTCGTAACGCTCGGAACCGGCATGTAAGGTCAAGGCTTCGGCACGGTGAACCAGATATTCAGGCAGGTCGCCCTGATACAGGCGGCTGCGTACCATGAATTCCGACAGGTTCTTACAGAAATAACCGCGTATGGCGCTGAGCTTGGCTTCTATTTTCCAGGTATCACGGCAGACCTGATTCAACCACAGTCGATCCAGGGTCAGGCGTATCGCCAGATAATCGGCCAACGTCGGTGCGGCGTCATTGGCGGACTGATAATTGGGGTGCTGCTGCCGCCAGTTGATCAGGCCCGACCAGCCGGGTATTTCCAGCGCCAGTCGGCGAAGATAGGGGTTCCATTGGCTTTGCGGTATTTCCAGATGAGTCAGTTGCAGGATGATGGTATCGACCGCATCTTCAGGCAATTCGGCGATAATCTGTTGCCAGTCAAGCAACTCATGCAAAAACGGATTGGCGTCATACTGAGCCGTTGCCCGCCAGGCGGCATAAAGACCTAAGCGGCTGCGCTCAGGCAACTGCCATGCCGCTACGCCTTCATCCAGGCCTGATGCGCAAAAACGTATCAGCTGGGGCCTAACCGAATCGAGGATGTCTATGCCGCTCAATGCCAGGATGACACCGCGCAAACTGATGTTATTGCCTATTTCGTCCAGCAGCTGCTCCAATGCCGCGCCTGCCTGTTGCTGCATTTGCTGGTGCGTTGTCAGAGTGCTTCCGGTTCCACTGGTCTCGTTCCCATGCTCCTGCGTGGGAATGCTGACTTGCTCCAGCCATTCTTCAGCCTGTTCCACCGACAAATCCAGCATAGCTTCCGGATGCAAAGCCGCCTGCTCCAGTCCGAGCTTGGTTAAAATACTTTCCCATAAAGGCCGGATAACCTTGCCATCGGCTGCAAGCAATTGCTGGCGAATAGGCTCAGGCACATCGGCTTGCACCGCATCCAGCGCCCCCAACTCTTCTATTTGCCAGTTCAACTGGCTGACGCTGACCGCCTGTAGATCGAATAACAGCGCTATCCGGTAAATAGCCTGCCGGGTAATGGCCTTATCTTTTAAGCTAAAAACGCTTTGTTCTGCCTGCAAATTCGGGCACCGGGCAAATGCAGCGGACAAATCGCCGTCATTGATACGCCCCTGCCGGTAAAAATCGCGGTTTTTCGTTTCGGGGACATAACCGCCGATACCGGTCAAGGCTTCGAACTCGGCTAAAGCCTGAGAAAACGGCAGATGCTGGAAGCCATGCAAGGTGTTGTGATGCACAAAATCAAGTATCGGCGCCTGCCCAGGCAACACGTGATCCAAATGATTTAACGCGGTAATGATTTGATCGCGCAATTTTAAAGGCGTGTCTTGCATCGTTATTCCTACAAAATCCGTTGACTGATTAGGCCGTTCATCTGGCTGATGGTGGCTGCGGACAAATCAAGCAGCGGCGCGGGCAGCAGACCGAACAACACAATACCCGCCACCAGTATTCCGGCAGCCAATAACTCCGGCGTTCTCAAGTCTTCAAGCTGCTGCATCGACGACTTTACCGGGCCGGCAAATAACAGGCTGATGGTACGTAGCGCGTAGGCGGCTCCGATTAATATGCTGATGCTGAAAAATACCATCAAGCCCAACCCCATGCCGACACTTGAGAACAAGCTGAAACCGCCGATCAAGGTATGCAGTTCGGCAACAAAGCCAACCGAACCGGGCAGCCCCATCGCCGCCAACAAGGTTAAGGTCATAAACAAGGTAAAACGCGGCATCACTCGAATCAGCGAACTGTAATCCTGAATATTGCGGGTATGAGTGCGCTCATACAGCAGGCCGACCAGCAGAAACAACGCACCGGCAATCAGGCCGTGAGCGCTCATTTGCAACACCGCGCCGGTAATGCCCGCCTCGTTCAAGGTTGCGATACCCAACAAGACTATACCCATGTGGCTGACTGACGAATAAGCCACCATGGCTTTAAGATCGCTTTGCCGCCAGGCCAGCAGTCCGCCGTAAAGCATACCGAACAGCCCCAGAAAAACCAACAAGGGTTGCAATAGTAAGGCGGCTTCCGGCAGCATCACTACCGCCCTGATCAAGCCGTAAGCGCCCATTTTCAGCAAAATACCGGACAGCAAAATACTCACCGGACTGGGCGCTTCAACATGCGCCAGCGGCAACCAGCCGTGCAGCGGGAAAATCGGCATCTTAACGCCGAAGCCGATCACAAAACCGAGCAGCACCAAGACCTGCTCAACCCTGGGCATGTCTTGTGCCGCCTGGTGCATGGAGGACATTAAAGAGCCGCCGTGTTCAAGATCGTACTGACTGATCGCCAACAAGCTGATCAGCATAAAAATCGAGCCGCCCATCGTATACAGCACGAAGTTAAGACTGGCGGTGTGTCTCCGTTTGCCGCCCCAGCGGCCAATCAGGAAGAACAGCGGGATTAAGGTCACTTCCCAAAAGATATAGAACAACGCCCAATCCTGAGCCAGAAACACACCCAACATACCGAATTCAAGCAACAAGATACAAATGTGATAGCCCTTAACGCTGCTGGATACGGTGAATGAGGCCAGCAATGCTATCGAGGTAAGCAATGTCGCCAATACCAACATCGGCATCGACAAACCGTCTATGCCCAACGCATAAGCGCTGCCTAACTTAGGGTTAAGCGGGAAATATTCATTAAACTGTAAATCCGCATCGTGCGCGTTATAAATGCTAAGCAGCCAGCAGACCAATAAAAAGGCGATAGTGGTAAACAGGTTCGCGATATAGCGGATTAGCTGAATGTTCTGCCCGGGAGTCAAGGTCAGAAGCAAGACCCCGGCAGCCGGAGTCCAGAGCAGTATACTGAGTATCCCCATGATTTTAGTCTTCCTTATGCTCTGTTGTCTGGTAGTTTCAAGGGTTAGCAATTGTACGTTAAGGCCGAGGCAGTGCAAGCATTAACCTTGCAAACTAACGCTGTTATTTCACCCGCGCGTCAAAAGGGTTTCGACCGGCCAGTTTACCATTGCAACCTTTCAGTATCCTTTCAAAGCAACTGCAAAACACACTTACAGCGGTTTCATGTCGGTTAGCGATCAACATAATATTGTCGCCTGCTCTGCGTAGCGTTGATATGTAGAGGGGCGATGAGTAACAATGTCTAATAATCCTTTATCCGGTTTATAACTTATTTTTATGACTATGAACCTAGAAAAATCATTTGATCCACGAAAAACACAAAAAGCACGAAAATATTCAAAGAGATACCCAGTTATAGATCGTCACCCAAAGGGTGAATGACTGCGTAATACAACATACTGGTTTCTTTCGTGTCGCCTAGAGGCGCCTACTTTTGGCTTTCGTGCTTTTCGTGGACTAACTGCGGTTTTCAGGATGAAGGACATCCCCTCAGAAAACAAAGTCCCGCTTCAATAATGCTTCAAACTGCTCAATCGGTAACGGCTTGCTGAACAGATAACCCTGCATCTCATCACAACCCTGTTCGCGGAGGAACGCCAGTTGTCCTGGCGTTTCCACGCCTTCGGCAATGGTTTGCAGGCCAAGGCTCTTCGCCAGGTTGATAATGGCGCTGACAATAGCCTTGTCTTCCGGGTCGGTACTGATGTCACGGACAAAGGATTGGTCGATCTTGAGTTTGTACACCTTGAATTTCTTCAGATAGCTCAATGAAGAATAGCCGGTACCGAAGTCATCGATCGACATACGAATACCGCGCTCGTGCAGATTGTTCATCACCGCGATGGCGCCTTGCGGGTTGTGCATCGCCACACCTTCGGTCAACTCCAGTTCCAGATACTCGGGCGGCAAGCCTTCTTCGTCGAGTATGCGCGTGACCAGTTCGGGCAAATCGGGATGACGAAACTGCACCGCTGACAGGTTCACTGCCATAATCAGCGGGCCTAAGTCATCCTCCATCCAGACTTTTGCCTGCCGCACGGCACACCTTAATACCCACTCGCCGATCGGCAGGATCAGCCCGCTGCCTTCCGCGACAGGAATGAATTCTGCCGGAGACACCATCCCCAATTCAGGATGCTGCCAGCGCAACAAAGCCTCCGCTCCGATCATGCGCCCATCTCGCATCGAAACTTGCGGCTGGTAATAGACCTGTAATTGCTTGCGTTCCAGCGCGTGATGCAGCGCATTGACCAATTGCAGATTGCGAGCCGAACGCGCCTGCATTTCCTGGGTAAAGAAACGATAGCAATGGCGTCCTTCCTGTTTGGCACGATACATGGCGGCATCTGCGCTCTTGGAGAGTGCTTCCAGATCCACGCCATCTGCCGGATAGAGCGCAATACCGATTGATGCGGTCAAGGCCAGGTCATAGAACTCGATCCAATAAGACTCCGCAATGGCATCCAGTAACTTTTGCGCCACGTGCGCGGCGCCGATGGCATCGACGCCGGGCAATAACAAAATGAATTCGTCCCCACCCATGCGCGTCACCGTATCTTCTGTTCGCAGCACCAGGCGCAGGCGTTTTGCCAGTTCAATCAACAAGGCATCACCGATGCTATGGCCGAGCGAGTCATTGATATCTTTGAAATGGTCGAGATCGAGGAACATCAATGCCAAGTGTCCGTTGCTGCGCTTCGCCAAACTGAGGGCGTATTTAAGATGATCATCCAGCTGGGTGCGGTTCGGCAATCCGGTCAGCGAATCGAAATTAGCCAGATAATGAATATGTTCCTCGATACGCTTTTGCTCGGTTATATCTTCGTAAATACCCAGCACACCGATAGTTTCGTTAGCCTCATTCTGAAGCGGCACTTTAGAGGTACGCAGCCAGATGTTGGTTCCATCAGGCGTGGTTTGCTGCTCTTCAAAGGCAAGTTTAGGCATATTTGAATCCATTACCCGCCGGTCATCGGCCCGATAATGTTCCGCCTGCTCTTTCCAGGCCAACTGATAATCGTCTTTGCCGATGATATCCTGCGCCGAGACTTCTCCGGCATCCCTGGCAAAAGCGGGATTACAACCCAAATAACGTAGCTCCTGATCTTTCCAGAAAATACGTATAGGCGCCGTGTCGATGATCATTTTAAGCAGATGATGTGAATCTGCCAGCGAACTCTCGGCATGCCTGCGCTGCGCCTCGCGCTCAAAGCTGTTCAGCGCATAGTCGATGTCCATCGCCATTTCCACCAGCAGGTCACGTGCAGCTTGATCAAAGGCATTGATTTCGGCGGCGTATAGCGTGAAAACCCCGATGACCACGCCGTTTCTGTGCAAGGGCAGCGCGGCTGAAGCCCTCCAACCGAACTTTGCACTGCGCTCGTGCCATAGTGCGGCGGCGGGATCATGCTGAAAATCCTGACACCAGAAAGGCTGATCTTCACGTATGGCTGTTCCGGTTGGACCTCGCCCGGCTGGCTCGTTTTCATCAACCGAGATTTGAATCCCGTCCAGATATTCCGTGCCGCCGCCATAAGACGCAACCGGCTTAAGCTGCCGGCTTAGTTCGTCCAACAAGCCTATCCACGCCATCTTCATCCCGCCGAAAGTTACCGCATTGCAACAAATTTGCGAAAACAGCTCTTCTTCATTAGTGCAGCGCACAATGGCCTGGTTGCACTGGCTCAAAGCGGCATAAAGCTGGGTCATGCGCTGATTTCTCGCTTCGGCCTCGTTGCGCTGAGCATCAAAGCGGGCAAGGTTGACCTGCGTTGCCGACAGCCAGCCCAGTACACTGTTTTCCATGCCTGCTGCGACAGGAATGGCGGATAAAAAATCTCCGCTCCCTATGCAGGCGATACGCCGATACAACTCACCCACCGATGAACCCAGTGTGACATACAAAGCCCGATAAGCGCGCCATAACATCAATATCAACAGCAAGCCGGATGAGGCGAACACCATACGCAAAAGCGTGGCCGCATGCTCCGCAGCGTGGACGCCATCCAGGGTGCGTTGATTCATCAGCCGGTAGACCTCGCTGATCGGTTGCATGATGTCGGCCTTGGCCTGATGATAGGCTGCGTCTTGCAACATCAGGCTTGCCTTCAGACGGTTGGCCCCGGTAGGTGTGGCCGTGGATTCGACCAGCTTCATCGCGGCGAATTCAGTGCCGGTGAGTCCATCCGAATTGGTCTTGGCTTGTGCCAGTCTGGCAAATTCTTCCCCGGTAAAACCGGCTTGCCGCATCAGATCCAGCAAGGCAATCTTTTTCCCGCTGTCCGGACTCCGGTCATCAGCCGGTACCAGATCCCAATAGATATCGTGATAATTGACCGGGCGGGACATCTTGCCGTCGCGGATATCGAGAATGTTCTGAAAGTGTTGTTTATAGACAGGATTGCCGGTGACGACATAACTGCGCACCATACGGGTAAGATCATCTGATGACTGACGTAATTCGTCAGCCAGCAAGCGGGATTGAAACCGCAACTCATTGGCACGATTAATCTGCTTTTCCGAACGGACATAGATGACAAAAAGCATGGCGAAAACGACAAACATTCCCACTGCCAGCCAGAGGCTGCGCGAAAATCGAGACAAGTTGTTGGGAGGCGTCATTATGTCTTTGCCGCTTCGTTTCTCGTGAATCGTCATAAAGAATCTATTAATTGCAATGCAACCTGTCATATTGCGAAGGTTTCGCAATCAGTTCAACCGTGAAGACCTTGGCGGCGCAGAGCGCTATCGGCTCGCTCTACCACTTCAGTGGCCTTTTGTTGAAACACTACTCTATATTTTGCACCTGCTCGCGCATTTGCTCGATCAGCACTTTAAGTTCTATCGCTATCCGGGTCATTTCCTTGTCGGCCGATTTGGATCCCAGGGTATTGGCTTCGCGGTTCAATTCCTGCATTAAAAAGTCCAGGCGCCTGCCGACCGGATCTTTTTGCTTGAGTACCCGCAACACCTCATTGATATGGGTTTCCAGTCTGTCGAGTTCTTCGGTAATATCCAGTTTTTGAGCCAGCAGCACCAGTTCCTGTTCCAGACGGTCAAAATCGGGCTCGGCGACCAGTTCGGTGATCCGGTCTTTGAGTTTATTGCGAATCAGCAATAAGACTTCCGGCATGCGTTTGCCCGCTAAGTCGACAAACCCCAGCATTTTGGTACAACGCTCTTCGAGCAGAATTTTAAGTTGAGCGCCTTCTCGTTCCCGCGCTTCCAGCAGTTGAGCCAGTGTTTGGTCGACCAGGGCGATGATACCCAGACCGAGCTGCTCTTTGTCAATATCCGGTTCCTGCTGGATGCCGGGGAATGCCAGTACCTCCAGCGCCGAAAATGACAAAGTACCCAGAATTTGCTCCTCAATAGCATTGGTCGCAGCAAGTAGTGTGGCTACCGCATCCATATTAATGATGAAGCTAGGGCCGTTTTTAGCCTGTTTTTTGTAGCTCAATGAGCATTCAACTTTACCTCGACTGATCTTTGCGGCGATGGCTGAACGCAGCTCGGCTTCAACAAAACGCAGGCGCTCCGGCAGTCTCAAGCTAATGTCGCAATAGCGGTGATTGACTGAGCGCAATTCACAGCTGAGGGTTAAGTCGCCGATTTCTATCTCATTGCCGGCAAATGCGGTCATGCTTTTGATCATTTTTCACCTATAATTGATGGATTCTGGTACCAACAAACAACACAATGGCTGAATATTACGATCCGAATACTTATCCCAAAGAATGGAACTACCTGCAAACCGGCACTATTATAGACCAGTATGTCATTGAGAGGGAGTTGGCGCACGGCGGTTTCAGTTCCGTTTATCTGGCCAGACAAACAGCCGATCAGATTCAGGTTGCCATTAAAGAATATCTGCCTCGAAAGTTTGCCCACCGAACCTGGAACAATGCCGTTGTCGCCAACAGCGAAGAAACCGCGGCTTTATTCACCCGCGGCAGGGTTTTATTTTTTGAAGAAGCCAAGGTGTTGTCGACCTTAAAACATCCCAATATTGTCGAGGTTATCGGTTTTTTTAAAGCCCATTCTACCGTATATATGGTCATGACTTATGACTACGGGGTGACGCTGGACAAGCTGCTAAGCAATAAAATACTGCCTGTTTCCGAAGATTTTTTCTTGAGCGTGTTCAACACCTTATTGGCAGGATTAAGCCATATTCATCGTCATCAGTTTATTCATCTGGACATTAAACCCGCCAACATTCTGGTGCGGCCCGGCAATGATGCGTTATTGCTGGATTTTGGCGCGATTCAGGGCTTTCCGAAATCATCCCTTAACAAGCAAAGCAAGGTTTTGACGAAAGGCTACTCGCCGATAGAGCAGCATGACCTGAGCTCCGAGCTAGGCCCGTGGACGGATATTTATGCAGTGGGTGCGAGTATGCGCAATTGCCTGGAGCATAAAACGCCGGTTCCCGCATTGGATAGAGCGCGACAGGACACGCTGACTCCCGCAGTCCAGGCGCTTAAGCGAAAATTTCCGGAACATCTGTTAAAAGCCATCGACTGGGCTATGGAGTTACAGCCGGAAAATCGTCCGCAATCGGTTGCCGAGTTGCAGCAAGCTCTTGCTGATGGTTGATAACGACTCAGCCGTTAGAAAAATGGGGTATTGATTTCAGGGAATGCCATTTATTTTTACCATGAAGGGCATGAAGAATTTACTGTATTTACTCCCTGCGTTTTTCTTCATTATCTTCATGTACTTCATGGTAATAAAAAAAATTATAAACTGGATAAAGGATCAATGAGGCATTGTTACGCATAAGCACCCCCTAGTATTTCTATTATATTGATGTCTGAATAGTGACGTTGGTGAATTGAAAATCCGAGCAGCGCGCTGTTCAGGTATACTGTTCGGTTTTTCAATTTAGCGGAACAACTATGAGACCAAGCGGACGTAACCCGGATCAACTGAGAGACATAAAATTCACCTGCGGTTTTACCAAACACGCAGAAGGCTCTGTCCTGGTTGAATTCGGCGATACCCGGGTGCTTTGCACTGCCAGTGTCGACCGGAGTGTACCGCGCTTTCTTAAAGGCAAAGGCGAAGGCTGGATTACCGCCGAATACGGCATGTTGCCGCGTTCGACCCATACCCGGATGGGACGCGAAGCCAGTAACGGCAAACAGGGCGGACGCACCCAGGAAATTCAGCGTTTGATCGGCCGATCCTTACGGGCAGCAATTGATTTAAAGGCGCTAGGCGAACATACCATCATGATCGATTGCGATGTATTGCAGGCGGATGGCGGGACCCGTACTGCGGCGATTACCGGCGGTTTTGTCGCGCTGTCGCTGGCGGTGCAAAAGATGCTCAGACGCAAACAAATCAAGACCAATCCGCTACATGGCCAGGTTGCCTCGGTTTCCGTGGGTATTTATAACGGTGTGCCGGTGCTGGATCTGGATTATGCCGAAGACAGCAATGCGGAAACCGATATGAATGTGGTGATGAACGATGCGGCTGCGTTTATTGAAGTGCAGGGTACAGCTGAGGGTCATGCGTTCAGAAAAGAAGAACTGGATGCCATGCTGGAACTGGCGGGTTTAGGCATCAAGCAATTGCTGGAAAAACAACGCATCGCGATAGAAAATCATAAATGACCTTTTCAACCCTAAATAAAATCGTCCTGGCCAGCGGCAATCCCGGCAAGATCAGGGAAATTCAGGCGATACTTGCGGAACACCCCATTATTCCGCAATCTACATTTAATGTTGTCGACGCGGAAGAAACCGGCGCTACCTTTGTAGAAAATGCCATTCTGAAAGCCAGAAATGCGGCGCTGCATTGCAAGCTGCCGGCGATAGCCGATGATTCGGGGCTGGTGGTTGATGCGTTGAACGGTGCGCCCGGCGTGATTTCCGCCCGGTATGCCGGCGCGCTTGCCAGCGACCGGGACAATCTGAACAAGCTGTTGCGCGAGCTGGAAAGCGTACCTGCTGAACTGCGTACCGCGCGATTTATCTGTGTGATGGTGTTTATGGAGCACGCTAATGATCCCTGCCCTGTGATCGCCCAAGGCGTTTGGGAAGGCCGGATTTTGGATCATGCTGTCGGCGAAAACGGTTTCGGTTATGATCCGGTATTCTGGGTGCCCAGCCATAATTGCACATCGGCAGAATTACCGGCGGCGGTTAAAAATACGCTGAGTCACCGAGGTCAGGCTTTGGGGCATTTAACGGCATTAATCAAAGCCAAATAATTTTTTAAGTTGATGAATACATTACTCCCCGTCGCCAAGCAATTCGCCAGCACCGTTACCGAAATAACCCCGCTCGGCAATGGCCTGATCAATGATACCTACCTGGTCGCAACGCCATCAGTTCCGTTTGTTCTGCAACGCATAAACCGCACGGTTTTTGCTGCGCCTGAGCAAATCATGGCCAACCTGATAACGCTTAATCGGCATATAGCGCAAAAAACCGGCACGTCGGTTAAGCTGCAAATCCCGGAAATTTTAAAACCCCTCGATAACCGCACGTTTTATCAGGATCAAAACGGCGACTGCTGGCGGGCGCTGAGCTTTATAAGCGATAGCGAAAGTGTAGAGACCATAGGCACTATCAGCGATGCGGAGCAGGCCGGATTTGCGCTGGGGCATTTTCATCGCTTAGTCAGCGACCTTGATCCTGTGCTTTTGCATGATACCCTGCCCGGCTTTCATATAACGCCTCAATATTTGAAGCATTATCATCAGGTTTTACCGTTATCGGATCAGCCCAAAAACCGTTATTGCGCCGAATTTATCACCCGGTTACAGCCTATCGCCGATGATCTGGAAGCTGCAAAACAGCAGGGTTTGCTGTCTTTGCGGGTTATTCATGGCGACCCCAAATTAAACAATTTCCTGTTTGATAAACACAGCAAAAAGGTCATCAGCATTATCGATCTGGACACCGTCAAACCGGGACTGGTTCATTACGATATTGGCGATTGTCTGCGCTCTTGCTGCTACAGCGCCGATCCGGTCGGGTTTGATCTGGCTATTTGCGCCGCGCTGTTAAAAAGCTACCTAAGCGAGGCCGGCGCATTCTTTACCGAACACGATTATCACTATTTGTACCCCGCCATCCGTCTGATCCCTTTCGAATTAGGCCTCCGCTTTTATACCGATTATCTGCAAGGGAACCGGTATTTCAAGGTGGCCGAACCCGAGCAAAACTTACAGCGCGCTGCCGGCCAATTCCGCTTATGCGAGAGCATCATCGCGCAGGAACCGGCGATTAAGCGCCTGGTCTCGCAGTTACAAAACAAGGTTGTTTCCTGTTAGGGCATAGCTATCTACACAAGTTATTTGCCCGTTGTCGCGATAAACCTGAAAACCGCAGTTAGTCCGCGAAAAGCACGAAAGACACGAAAGAAATCAGTATATTGTATTACGCAGCCATTCACCCTTTGGGTGACGATATACAACTTGGAATCTCTTTGAATATTTTCGTGCTTTTTGTGTTTTTCGCGGATCAAATGATTTTTCTAGGATAAAGGATAGGGCAATCCAGCACGACTGCACGGACAGATATTTGCTCCTGCAATATCTGCATTCACCACACCCCTGTGGATTATGCACGAGGTAGAGCAACGCAGGAGCAGTTTCCGCGGTCGCCCATTGCCACCATAATCTGGCAGTGCCTTATTAAATCATAAAACCGACTTTGAACTGTCCAAAGCTGGCTTTGGACTCCAGAAAGCATTTAAGTTTTCGGTTTTTACAAACCATCAAGTCCACCTGACTGAGGGCAACTCAATTCCCCCCACACTATACTTCGTGTGACCACATTTGCGGTTTTCTTGCTCACTCTTTTTATCCAATAGCGGCGTCATAAAAAACCACGCAACAAAACCCTATTTTAAGCCTTAAATAAGAATCATTTGTATTAGCGCGTCTATTTGATTTATACTTCTCTTACCCCTTATTTGTGAGAGATCGTATCAATGAACAACAATAAAACCTTATTAAAAGGTGCCATACTGACAGCGCTGACCGCTTTGAGTGCGCCTGTCAGCGCATTGGAAAAACCGCAGACTATGGAAGATATGTGGAAAATAATTCAGGCGCAGCAAAAGCAAATTGACGAAATGAAATCAGGAATGCCGACGGCTCCAGTCAAAACTGCCGGTGCCGACGTAAAAACTTTAGAACGAAAAACCGATGTGTTAAGCCAGGAAGTTGAAAAGCTGCGTACCAATCTGAGTATTCCTGACGAGGTGCAGTATAAAAGCGCGTATGGCCTGGGGCCTGCGGCATCCAAGGTCTATCAGGTAGGTAAAGGTCTGTCGATAGGTGGTTATGGCGAGGCTAATTATCAGGCTCGTGTTGATGACCAAGGCGGAAGGGATAACAAGGGCAAGTTAAAAAATCCAGACAACGCCGACCTGGAACGTTTAGTTCTGTATGTGGGCTATAAATTTACCGACAATATCCTGTTCAACAGCGAGATTGAATTTGAACACGCCTCGGTAGAAGGCAGTGGTAATGGCAATGGTGATGTGTCGGTTGAGTTTGCGGCACTGGATTTCTTTATTGATCCGATAGCTAATGTCCGTGCCGGTATGGTTCTATTGCCGATGGGCTTCCTCAACCAGATACACGAACCGCCATTTTATTTCGGTAACAATCGCCCTGAAGTGGAACGCCAGATTATTCCCAGCACCTGGCGTGAAATTGGTGTCGGTCTGTTCGGTGCAATCACACCTGAATTGACTTATACGACTTATGTCGTCAATGGCATGGACGCAGCTGATTTTAGTAGTGCAGGTATACGCTCGGGCAGACAAAAAGGCGCTCAAGCCTATGCTGAAGATTTGGCTTTTGTCGGACGGTTGGATTACACGCCCACGGCATTGCCGGGCGTAACCGTTGGAGGCTCAGCCTATTTGGGTAACTCCGGTCAAAATCAGACTTTTGCAAATCAACAAGTCGATGTCTTCACCCAGCTTTATGAAGCCCATGTGCAATGGAAATATCGAGGGCTGGAATTCCGTACCTTAGGTTCGTGGGGGCATATCGACGATGCAGGTGTGCTTAGTGCGGCCAAAGGTCAAACCATTGGCGAAGAAAACTACGGCTGGTATTCAGAACTCGGTTATGACGTATTGCCGTTAATGTTTAAAAACACCACGCAATATCTCGCCCCGTTCTTCCGTTATGAACAAATGGATACGGTTGCCAGCGCACCGGTCGGTTTTTCTGACGATGAAACCAAAGATAGAAAAATTTACCAGTTCGGCTTGCAATACAAGCCCATTCCCAATGTCGTGATCAAAGCGGATTATCGCAATTTCACCGCGAAACGGGGCAGCGTGCCGGACGATTTCAACCTGGGCTTCGGTTTTATCTTCTAGTTTCGCCCTAACAATAAGTAGTCGCTTTTATTCACCACGAAGGACACGAAGGTCATTATTTTTCTTCGTGTTCTTCGTGGTAAAAAATTCTTTTCAATTTGTTAAAATTTTTTTGGCTACCTACTTAATGGCTGATATGGCGGCGACTTGAGTCGCCGATCGAACGCTGACTGGGCGACTAAAGTCGCCCCCACAATCCTGTTCATACCTTAGCTTTGTGCTTGCGAACGGGCAAAGCCTGTAGGCCTGATTTGTGTTACCTTAAATTGGTAGCCTGTTTATAGGTAGTGTTAAACTATTTGTTTTTCATCCTCTTAAGTTTAATCAATTCCGCATACGAGACACACTATGAAAACAATCAGGCAAGGGGGCTTTTTTATGCTCTTCTTATGGCTGCTCAGCGCAGTAACTCCGAGCTACGCCACCATTTTTTACAGCAAGAATGAAGCGCTGGAACTGGCGTTCGGCAAAGATGCGCAAGTCGAGCAGTTAGCGTTATTCCCTGATGAACAACAAGTCGCCAAAATAGAGCAGCTGGCCAAGGTTAAACTCGATTCCGGCCTGTTTACTTTTTATGTCAGTAAAAATCAGGGCAAAGTACTCGGTTACGGCGCTATTGAAACCGGTACAGTCAGAACTAAACCGGAAACTTTAATGATTGTGCTGAGCCCGGATGGCGAATTGCGTAACGTCACTACCCTCGCCTTTCATGAGCCGCCGGAATATATGCCGCCGCAACGCTGGTTTGAACAATTATATAAACGGCCTTTAGCCGACATGGATTTTAATAAAGGTATCGACGGCATCAGCGGCGCGACTCTAAGCACCAGAGCAGCAGTCAGCAGTGTCCGCAAAGTGATGGCGATTTTTCAGGTACTGGTCAAAGATCAGGGTAAAAATTAATGCGTTATTTTGTTACCGGAGAACAGCATCGTAAATCCTTGTTAAACACGCTGGTGTTAATGTTTTTAGTGTACATAGCGTTGTTATGGTTTAGTAACGGCATGATGTATTTCAATCATATGGACTTAACGCCGGATTCGGTGATTGCTTATTATCTGGGCTCAGAACAACAGTTTACCCAGCCGCGCAGCTATCAGGGCATGCTCGAAGTCTCGCATTTTCATCTATTCTCAATGGGCATGCTGGTGCTGACCTTAACTCACTTAATGCTGATGACCGAGTTCTCGATACGGTTAAAGATCTGGCTGAGCTGTTTGACTTACGGAGGCGCATTGGCCGATGAAGCCGGCGGCTGGTTGGTCAGGTTTGTCGATCCGCTCTTTGCCTGGTTTAAAATTGCCGCGTTCGCAGTACTGGAACTTTCGCTGGCGGCGTTGTTGATAGTGGTGATTATCGCCTTGGTACGCGCCAGAGTTCGGATGAATAATCCCAGCCCCGAATAATAATGTGGGCGTGAATTTATTCGCGCTGTAGATTAAAAAGCGCTAATACCGCCACACCCAGATCAATCAAGGTAAGTCATGCATATCTCAAGACTTACCAACCATCAAATTAAGTGATTCTACTTATTGCACGAATGACACGCTTCATCTAATCTCAAAGTTTAGCTGTTGTTATCATGCCGCCGGAGTCAGGGTTGGATGATAACAACAACGTCCTCTTCTCTACGATTCATCAGGAGGCCTGTCATGCGACATGCAGTATTGCTAGCCCTTATCCTGCCGCTTTGTTCGCCTATAAGCAGATCAGCACCAACCCCATGACTGTATCAGCCGCCGTCAATGATCAACCGGGCGACGCAAAAAGTCAGGCTGACGAAAATGATCTGTCAGGTTTGCCGCCGGTCCCCATCCCGGCAAAAATTACCTTGGGCGATAAACTGTTTCATGACAAACGCTTTTCTGTCGATGGCACGGTCAGTTGCGCAAATTGCCACGACGAAAAACAAGCATTTACCGACGGCCTGCCGGTCTCGGTCGGGCATCACGGGCTGACCGGAACCCGCAACGCCCCCACCGTACTCAACGCCGCATTCAACCAGTCGCAATTTTGGGACGGGCGCGAACCTGATCTGGAAGGCCAAGCCAAGCAGCCGCTGATCAATCCGGTTGAGCACGGCTTGGCCGACCATAAACAGGTGCTAGAAATCGTCCGTAGCGACCCCGATTATCTTGCTACCTTCCAAACCGTGTTTGAAGTGAGCGGTAAAAGGTTGTCCATCGACCATGTCGCCACGGCGATTGCCAGCTTCGAGCGCACCCTGGTTTCGGGCAACTCCGCTTTCGACCGTTATCATTTCAACAACCAGGCCGATGCGATGACTGCGGCCCAGATTCGCGGATTCGAGCTGTTCATCGGGCAGGGCCGCTGCGTTTCCTGTCATACCATTGAGCAGGATCACGCACTTTTCACTGATGGCCGTTTTCATAACATCGGCATCGGCATTAACCGGATTCAACAGGATATTCCCAGGCAGACTGAAGCCTTTCTGGAAGCAAAACTCAAAGGCGGCCAAGTCGATGTGCTGGTGTTGACCGATAAAAAGTCGTCGGAATTGGGCCGCTTTGCAGTGACCGATGAATTAAGCCAAATCGGCGCATTCAAAACGCCTACCTTGCGCAATGTCGAACTGACCGCGCCCTATATGCACGACGGCAGCCTGAAAACCCTGAAAAAGGTGATGGTTCATTACAACAACGGCGGCGTGAACAAAGCGGGCGAACCGGTCAACGATTTTCTCAGCGGCGGCATTCGTCCGCTGGATCTGAGCGACCCGCAGCTGGATGACCTAGTGGACTTTATGAAAGCCCTGACTAGCTCAAGAATCAGCCCAAAACAAGTTATTCCTGCACCGACCCAAGCGGCCAACTGAATGAGGAATTCACTATGAACACCATCAATAACAGCCGCCGTAATTTCATCAAAAGCGCAGGCACTTTAGCCATCGGCAGCACCTTACCGATCAGCCTGGTTGAACTGGCCTTTGCAGAAAGCAGCCAAAACTTCAGCTTCGCCTATATTTCGGATGCGCACATCCAGCATATTAAAGACAATCGCTTCGTCAGGAACTGGGGCCGGGGCTTGATTCGCGCTGTCGCAGAAACCAATCTGCTGGTACCCAAACCGGATTTTGTGGTGTTTGGCGGCGATCTGGCGCAGCTGGGCAGCAAAGCCGAACTGGATCATGGTGCCCAAATCCTGTCGGCATTACATGGCGATGTCCGTTATGTGATGGGTGAGCATGATTATTACCTGGATCTGGGCGAATATTGGGAGAAGCTATTCGGCCCGCAATACTACAGCTTCGACCATAAAGGCGTGCATTTCGTGGTGCTGAACAGCATCAAAACCTATGACGACTGGACGTTCAAACGCTGGCCGACCGCCGCACAGCGGATGCTGGAAATGGCCGGACTCGATAACCCGAACAGCTTACCGTTTATGGTTGGCGATGAGCAACGGCTGTGGCTGAAAGATGATCTGGATAAAATCGACAAAGATACACCGGTGGTGGTGTTCTCCCATTCGCCGTTGCAAAAAATATTTAAAGGCTGGAATTTCTGGACCGAAGACGCCGATCAGGTTCAGGCCTTGCTGGAACCGTTCAAAAAGGTTTCGGTCATCTACGGTCACGTCCACCAGATCCAGTACAACCAGATCGACAATATCAGCTTCAATTCGGTGATGGCGACCGCCTGGCCGTGGCCTTATCCGCAAGCTTACGCCCAGGCGGAGCAGTACCTGCCGAAACTGACGGTACCGATGAACCGGGCCGACCCGTTTTTCGAGCGCGACGCCACCGGCTGGCAATTTATCAACATGGCCAATGGCAATGCGGATATGAACTTTACGCTGTATGACAACACCAGCCGGGTTGTCCGCTATAACGAGAAACAAAAACGCCCGGAAGATGCTGTCTATCAGGACGAAAAAGCGCGGATTATTCCGCAAACACACTATTAGCCACCGTACCGGAGCAAGATCATATCGACTTATCAAAAAATAACCCTAGCATTGTGTTTGGCATTTGCGACCACCGGATCAGCGCTGGCGGATGAATTTACCGATGCCGATATACAACGCTGGCAGCAGCAGTTTATGGATGTTGCCTCTGAAGGCCGCGAGTTATGGATCAGCCCCAAGCTGGGCACCCACGGCGTTGCCTGCGCCCAATGCCATCCCAATGCGGCCAATACCCATCCGGAAACCTATCCGAAATTTCAAAAACAGCTAGGCAAAGTCGTCCCGCTTTGGCAAATGATCAACTGGTGCCTTAAAAATCCGCTGGAAGGGCAACCGCTAGCCGCCGACGATCCCAAAATGACTGCGCTACAGGCCTATGTGACTTATGAAAGACCGGGAGTAAAACTGGAGCCGGGCAAGCATTGATTAAACCTGGAAAAATCAATTGTCCACGAAAAACACGAAAAGCACGAAAATATTTAAACGGAGTCCTCGTTCCAACTCGCTACGTTGGAACAAAAAACATACTCCCAGCGTGACGGGGTTTTCAACCCCGTCACATACGTTTGTTATGTTCGTTGCAAAGAGGCGGCAATTAAAAACGTTTCGGACGGGGTAAATACCCGTCCGGCGTTATTATACTGATTTTTCGTGCTTTTCGTGTCTTTCGTGGACAAATCTAAATTACTCTCTAAGAGGACAAATATGAAAGCAAACATCGGCTTAATCGGCCTCGGGGTCATGGGACAAAATCTGGTACTTAATATGAACGACCATGGTTTTAAAGTGGCGGTATTTAATCGCACGACCAGCACAGTTGATGAATTCCTGGCTGGCCCAGGCAAAAACACACAGATTATCGGCACGCACTCGCTGGAAGCATTGGTCGACAATCTGGAATCGCCGCGCATCATCATGTTGATGGTCAAAGCAGGTGAGGTGGTCGATCAGACTATCGACAAGTTAGCGCCGCTGTTGTCACCCGGCGATATTATTGTTGACGGCGGCAATTCGCTGTTTACCGACACCCAACGTCGTACTCTTGCCCTGCAAGAACAAAAACTTCTTTACATAGGTGCCGGCGTTTCCGGCGGCGAGGAAGGCGCAAGACACGGGCCGTCCATCATGCCCGGCGGAAACAAGGACGCATGGCCTATCGTTAAAACCATTTTCCAGTCCATCAGTGCACAGGTTGATGGCGAGCCTTGCTGCGAATGGGTTGGCGATAACGGCGCCGGACATTACGTCAAGATGGTGCATAACGGTATTGAATACGGTGACATGCAATTGATCTGCGAAGCCTATCAACTGATGTCCGACGGCTTGGGCTTAAGTACTCATGAAATTCAGTCGATATTCGCCGAGTGGAATCGGGGGCCTTTAAGCTCCTATCTGATTGAAATTACCGCCGCTATTTTGGCCTACAAAGATAACGATGGTCAGCCGTTGCTGAAAAAAATTCTCGACACTGCCGGGCAAAAAGGCACCGGTAAATGGACCGGTATCAATGCCCTGGACTTGGGTATCCCGTTAACCTTGATTGGCGAATCGGTATTTGCCCGCTGTTTATCCGCCCAAAAAGAGGAACGGCTTAAAGCGGCATCGGTACTGCCTAAACGGCCACTGAAATTTATCGGCAACAAGAAAGCCATGATTACTGCCATTGGCGATGCGTTGTATGCGGCCAAGATTATTTCTTATGCACAAGGTTTTCGCTTGATGCGCGAAGCCTCGAAAGAATATGGCATGGCGCTCAATTATGGCGATATTGCGCTGATGTGGCGCGGCGGCTGCATTATTCGCAGCCGGTTTTTAAACGACATCAAACAGGCTTATGATGCGAACCCGGATTTGGAAAATCTGCTGCTGGCCGATTTCTTTGTCGATGCGATGAAACAAGCCGATGAAGGCTGGCGTAGAGCCGTTATTTTAGGCATCGAGCTCAGCATTCCGACCCCGGCATTGTCCTCGGCTCTGGCGTATTACGACGGCTATCGCAGTGAAAAATTACCGGCTAATTTGCTACAGGCCCAACGGGACTATTTCGGTGCGCATACTTATGAGCGGGTCGATCAACCCAGAGGCCAATTCTTCCATACCGACTGGACCGGCCAAGGCGGCAAAACCGCATCGACGACCTATACTGTTTAAATAAAGTTTTTTCGGGTACGCTAACGGCTTTCCTAAAAAACCACGAGGCGCTACCAATGCTGAAAGCCGAACACTGTACCTACGTTATTTTTGGCGCCACCGGAAACCTGTCCCGGATTAAGCTAATGCCCGCGCTGTATCATCTGGACGCCGCAAACCGATTGCCTGAAGGCACCCGCATTCTGGCAATCGGTCGCAGGCCATGGGATCAGGAAAAATGGCTGGCGGAAGTCAAGCAAATGATCGAGGACAAAGCTCCGGGCGATTTTGATGAAACCGTGTTCCAGCGCTTTAGCACCCGACTGTATTATCATCAAGGCGATATAAAACAAGCGCAGTGTTATACGGAATTAGTCGATACGCTCAACCGGGAAAACCAATTTCCTAAAAACATCGCCTTCTATCTGTCGATAAGCCCCTCAGACTTCGGCACGGTTATGGAGATGCTGAGCAATACCAGCCTATTCGATGAACAATACGGCTGGCGACGGGTGATTATCGAAAAGCCGTTCGGTTACGATCTGGACAGCGCCCAGGCTTTGCAAAAACGCATCAGTCACTATTTATCGGAAGAACAGATTTACCGGATCGATCATTATCTGGGCAAAGGCATGGTGCAAAATGTGCTGGTGTTTCGTTTTGCCAATGTGATGCTGGAGCCGCTATGGAACCGCAATTATATCGACCATATCCAGATCACCCATTCCGAAGAGATGGGCATAGGCAGCCGCGCCGATTACTACGATAAGGCCGGAGCCATGCGCGACATGCTGCAAAGCCATCTGCTGCAATTGCTGACACTGGTCGCCATGGAACCGCCGGTTTCGATGGAAGCCGAATCGCTACGCGACGAAAAAGTCAAAGTCCTAAAATCCATCCGCCCCATTCCCAGGGAAGCGGTGCACGGCCATGCCTTTCGCGCCCAATATGCCACAGGCAGCGTCGGCGGCGAACGGGTCAACGGCTATCTACAGGAAGACGGCATACCGCCGAACAGCATCACCGAAACCTATGCCGCGATGAAGCTGTATATCGATAACTGGCGCTGGCGCGGCGTGCCTTTTTACCTGCGCACCGGCAAGCGCATGGCCAAGGCGCAATCGACTATATCGATTTGTTTCCGCCATCCACCGTTGCAGTTTTTTCGCGGCACCGAGGTGCAGTGCATGAACCCCAACTGGGTGCTGCTAGGCATACAGCCGGAAGAGTGCATCCGCATTGAAATGACCGTAAAAGAGCCCGGCCTGGAGATGCGCACCCGCTCCACCAGCCTGGATGCCAGTTTCCGCCAGGAGAATGAAAAACCCATCGATGCCTATGAAGACTTGTTACTGGACGTATTAAAAGGCGATCGCTCGTTATTTCTGCGCTTTGATGAAGTAGAATATGCGTGGCGCATTATCGATCCGATCCTGCAAACCTGGGCAATAGAACGTGACCATATTGTCACCTATGCCGCCGGTTCCTGGGGCCCCGAAGACAGCCGCCGCTTATTCGACAAAGAAAGCCAATCCTGGCGCAGCTCATTAATCCCGGAGTGTAACTAAATGCAACAAAACAGCCGCTGGCATACTCTTGAAACCGCAGAAGACGTAGCTTTTGCTGCCTGTCAGCACATTCTTAACGCCGCCGACTCGGCCATTTCCGCACGCCGCAAATTCAAGCTGGTATTGGCCGGAGGCAGCACCCCGGAAAAAGTCTATCGACTATTAGCCGGGTCCAATGCGGACTGGGCCAACTGGCATATTTATTACGGTGATGAGCGCTGCTTGCCTGCCGATCATAAAGACCGCAACAGCCTGATGGCAAGCCGGGTTTTACTGGATAAAGTGGCTATTCCGACGAAGCAGATTTTTACCATGCCCGCCGAACTGGGGCCGGAAGTTGCCGCCGAACGCTATCGGCAAACCGTCGCCGAGGCCGGCATGTTCGATATGGTGTTGCTGGGCATGGGTGAGGACGGCCATACCGCCAGCCTGTTTCCAGGCCATCAACACCCGCAAGATGAACCGGTGCATGCCGTTTATAATTCGCCCAAACCGCCGCCGGAACGCGTTTCGATCAGCGCCAAGGCATTAAGCAATACTCGGGAACTGATCTTCTTGATCACCGGCGCAAATAAGCAGGAAGCCGTCAACCAGTGGCGCTCAGGTCAGGATTTGCCGGTTGCCGGCATTACCCCAGAAAACCCTGTCGATATTTATATTGATAGCGATGCGTATAAGCCGTAGATCCGGCCTTTCGCCTTTCGCCTTGAACCTTTCACCTTAGTCTTATGAATATCGGCAAACTCTATATTATTTCCGCTCCCTCCGGCGCCGGTAAAACCAGTCTGGTTAAACAGCTGGTTGCCGACCTTGACCAACTGAGCGTATCCGTCTCCCATACCACCCGCCCGATGCGGCCGGGCGAAATACACGGCCAGGATTATTACTTTGTCCCTGTCGCCGACTTTCAAGCCATGCAGGCACAACAGGCGTTTCTTGAACATGCCCAGGTTTTCGACAATTTTTACGGCACGGCTCAGCAGACAGTAGCAGAAAATCTGCGTCGGGGACTGGATGTGATTCTTGAGATCGACTGGCAGGGTGCCGAGCAAATCAAAAAACTACTGCCCGACAGCCTGTCCATTTTCATCCTGCCGCCATCGACAGAAGTGCTGTTGCAACGGCTTAGAAATCGAGGTCAGGATGATGAGCAAATTATCGCCCGCCGTATGCGCGATGCGGTTACCGAAATCCGCCATCATGACGAATTCGATTATCTGGTGGTTAATGATGACTTTGCGCTGGCGCTGACTGAGTTAAAAAGCATCATCATCGCCAATCGGTTAACCCGGCAACGCCAGCTGCCTAATCTGCGGCCTTTATTAACCTCGCTGCTTTCTTAGGAACCGAAAAAATAGGCCTACCTCTTTGAAAAAGGCGTGCACGGCACGCCCTACCCCGATTAGTAGTGAAAAAGTCCAGCCTAAATACCGGGCACCTCCCTGAGTGTGTTGATATTTTTAAGGTCAAATTACGAACTCCGAACTTCGGCTTATGTTAAGGGTTGTCAGATGCCTGCCCTTAATCGCATGCCTGCCAGGTGTCGGCAGAACGCTGAGGGCAGGCGTCGGACAAGCCTCGAGGGAGGAAACCGCGGGATATAACAAGGCTGGTCAGGACAGGCGATGAACTATGGAGATTTGAGTGTTTGATCTGTGTTTGACGTGCCAAGCAAGCCGTGTAGATGGACTATGAGATCGTTTAGGCGAGCCATTACGCAGCAGATGCCTCTGGTTTTTCGTTGTAGTGGCGTGCACAAACAGGGGATTTTACGCCACCAGACAAAGCCTTCCCGCATCGACTCTGGCCGATGAAGCGTTGGCGAATGCTTTGCATATCGAAAGACGCTGAAGTTCATGATGCACCTCGTTGCTGGGGTGGTGCGCGAATCAACGGTTTGCGTGCCAGGATTTCGACAATGATCATCGGCGCACCACAATCAGGGCAAACGAAGACCGGCTGGACAGATTCTGTCGATGGCTCATTTACCTTTGCTTCCTCAGGAACTACGTGCA
>NZ_JAWPOH010000015.1:0-78185 GCF_037671525.1 Methylobacter svalbardensis | reverse complement strand
ACAGTAGGATTGATTCGAGAGCAGCGCTTGCTGCGAATCAGTTTATTCACCGGAAAATCCTGCTCCGGCTGTTTCTGGGCTGGCTGTTTCTCAGCGTAGCGGTCGGCGGCGTCGTTTTATGGCTGGAGGTCAATCGCATCCAGCAGTTCGTGCATGAACTTGCGCTCAGGGAATCAGAGACCTTCAGCGGGGAGTCCGCCCACAATTTGGAACGGCTGGATTCCACAGCTCGACAACATCTGGCAGAGTTGGCACAGCAATTGGTCAATCAGCATTTCCTGATCGTCGAACTGTACGACCGCAATAAACAACTTCAGCTTGAAACCATTCGGCAGGGGCAGGAGGACGCCGAACAGGGCATCGAACGTTATCGCCATCGATTTCCACAGGTGGGTGAGTTCTCCCACGAGTTCCATTTTATCCGTGGCGAATTGCTGCTGGTCATCCTGGTTCCGCTGAAAGACGTCCAGGACTTGCTAACCGGTTATTTCGAAGGCATCTACCAAGTCGATAAAGAGACCCTCGACTCGATCAAGAACGACCTACTGCGTACGCTGTTGTTTGTCACCCTCGGCATCACGTTTACCACTCTGTTGATGTATCCGATCATCCTGACGCTTAACCGGGGGCTGATCGAATTGTCCGGCGATTTGCTGAAAGGCAACCTGGAACTGATGACTGTGCTTGGCTGCGCGATTGCCGAACGCGATTCCGATACCAATAGCCACAACTACCGGGTAACGTTCTATGCGCTACGGCTTGGCGAGGCGATCGGGCTCGCCCGTGAAGATATTCACGATCTTATTGCCGGTGCTTTTTTGCATGATGTCGGCAAAATCGGCATCCGCGATCCGATCTTGCTGAAACCGGGAAAGCTGACGCCGGAAGAGTTCGAGGTCATGAAAATGCACGTATCGCTGGGCGTGGACATCCTGAGCAAGTCCAGCTGGTTAAGCGGCGCCAGGGACGTCGTCGAATTTCATCATGAGAAATACGACGGTACGGGTTATCCGCAAGGTCTCAAGGCTGAAGCGATTCCCTTGAATGCGCGAATATTCGCCATTGTGGATGTGTTCGACGCCCTGACTTCCAAGCGCCCGTACAAGGAATCGTGGACAATGCCCGAAGCCATCGCCACGCTCGAACGGGACAGCGGTAGTCATTTCGATCCGCAGTTGATGAAAATTTTTGTGAGGCTCGCCTCCGAACTTTATCAGAAAATCAGCGGCGTTGAGGAGCATCAGCTGGAAGCGATGTTACAACACAGCATCGCCCGCTATTTTTTGACTACTGCCGGCAGTCGGCACTAAAACACGTAGCTGGTGACAAAAATGATTTTACCGATGCGCGGCTAATGTTAATGGGAGAAATATCACTATGAACGCATGGCACAACCTGTCGATTGCCGAAGCCGCAAGTCTTCTTGATACCGATGTGGAGCAGGGGCTTTCCGGCAATGAAGCGAAACAGCGGCTCGCCCGGTATGGGCCAAATAAACTGCGCAAAGGCAAGCGATTTTCGGCCCTGGTCATTTTTGTAAGCCAGTTCAGAAGTCTGGTTATCTGGGTGTTGATCGGTGCGGCGGCTGTTTCCGCAGCGCTAGGTGAAACGGCTGACGGCATCGCCATCATTGCCATCGTAATCCTGAACGCGGTGATCGGTTTCATTCAGGAGTATCGCGCCGAAAAGGCGGCCGCCGCGTTGGCTCGCCTGGCAGCGCCCATTGTCGTGTGGTGCGCTGCGGGCATAGCGTGGTGGTTGCCGCGACTGAAATCGTTCCTGGTGATATTCTGCTGCTCGAAGGCGGGGATCTGGTCGCTGCGGACGCCCGTCTGATCCGGACATCAGTGCTTTGCATCAACGAAGCGCCGCTCACCGGCGAATCGCAAGCCGTAGATAAGTTCACTGACAGTGTTGCTCTGGCAACGCCGCTGGCAGACCGGAAAAACATGGTTTTTCTCGGCACCAGCGTAACGGCGGGAACCGGCCGCGCTTTGGTGGTTAATACCGGCATGGAGACGGAACTCGGCCATATCGCCAAACTTCTGGAGACCGCTGAAAGCGGAGCAACCCCATTGAAACGCCGACTCGATCGGGTAGCGCGTCTGCTGTTATGGGCCTGTTTCGGCATTGTTGCGCTGATTTTCAGTCTCGGCTTATTGCGGGGAATTGCGCCGTTTGAGCTTTTCCTGAGCGCGGTCAGTCTTGCGGTAGCGGCCATTCCCGAGGGTCTGCCTGCGGTGGTTACTGTCGCGCTCGCTTTGGGTGTGCAACGTATGGTGCAGCGCAACGCGTTGGTGCGGCATATGGCCTCGGTCGAAACGCTGGGCTGCGCCGAGGTTATCTGTACGGACAAGACCGGCACACTGACGATGGGTGAAATGACGGCGCGCAAGCTGATTACGTCGGAAAGCCTGTATCGCATCACCGGCGAAGGTTATGCCACGGAAGGTGCATTTTTTTCCGGCAACGTGGAAAACCTGCCGTCGAAAAGCCCGGAACTTTTCGCCTTGCTGTACGCATCGGCTGCTTGCAACGATGCCGAATTAAGTCTACTGGATGACCGGCCGGCGGTAGTGGGCGACCCAACCGAAGGGGCGCTGCTGGTGGCTGCTGCGAAAGGCGGTATTACCCGTGCAGCTATTGAAACTGAAATGCCGCGTCTGGCTGTTGTGCCTTTCGATTCCGACCGCAAACGCATGACCATCATTCGTAGTCAGGAAAGCCACCCCCGGGCATTCGTCAAAGGCGCGCCCGAAGTCATTCTCAGCCGTTGCAGCCTGATCCGTACCGATCAGGGAGTCAGAGAATTGACCGAGAATGACCGCAGCCGAATGTTGCAAGCCAATGCCTTATTGGCGCACGATGCCCTGCGCGTGCTTGCCGTCGCCGAGCGCTCCCTGGATAATTTCAGTTTCGAAGCAGGCATGGCCGTAAATGATACGGAGATCGAGCAGGAACTTACTCTTTTGGGACTCGTAGGCTTGCAGGATCCACCCCGAGGCGAGGCGAAAGAGGCCGTGGTCAAGTGCAAACGGGCCGGCATCAAAACCGTGATGATCACCGGCGATCATCCGGACACTGCATGGGCAATAGGTCATGAATTGGGCATTCTGGGCAAGGGCGACGAAGTTCTCGTAGGCGCCGAGCTGGACCGTCTGGATGACGAAGCGCTGAAGGAACGGGTAGCACAGATTTCGGTTTATGCGCGAGTTACCGCCGAGCACAAGCTGCGCATAGTTCGCGCGTGGAAAGCCCGGGGAACTGTGGTGGCAATGACCGGAGACGGGGTTAACGATGCTCCTGCACTCAAGGAGGCGTCCATCGGTATCGCGATGGGCATCACCGGCACCGAGGTGACCAAGGAGGCTGCGGATATCATTATCACCGATGACAATTTTGCCTCCATCGTCGCTGCCGTAGAAGAAGGCCGCGGCATTTATGACAACATCGCCAAAACCTTGGCCTATCTGCTGGCAGGGAATACCGGTGAATTGATCGTGATGCTGAGCGCGATCCTCCTGGGCTGGCCGCTGCCGCTTCTGCCGCTGCATCTTTTGTGGATCAACCTGGTGACAGACGGCTTGCCGGCGCTCGCTCTGGCGACTGATCCGGTTGATCCCGGCGTGTTGAATCGTCCGCCGAGACGTTCCCAGGATGCGCTATTCAACCGGGATTTTATCAAACTAACCCTGTTCACCGGCTTGCTGACCGCCGGCGTCACGCTTGGCGTGTTCGCCTATGAACGCTACATCGGCAACAGCCTTGAGCTAGCCCGCGATGCGGCCTTTACCGCCCTGGTGATCGCCGAGCTGCTGCGCGCATTCGGTGCGCGGAGCGAACAGCGTACTATTTGGCAGATAGGCCTGTTTTCCAACATGCGCCTGTTTCTGATTGTGGCGGTGAGCTTCGGCTTGCAGTTTGCGATACACCATGTCCCCATGCTACAAACGCTGTTTCAGATCGAGCCCGTGTCTCTAAATCAGTGCGTGACGTGGATCGGGGCTGGATTTATACCGCTGATTGTTCTTGAACTCAGAAAAGTTATTCGCCGCCCCGGGCAAAGAAGGAGGGTAAGACCATGAAAAAACACGCTAATGAAAAAATTTATACCTGCCCCATGCACCCGGAAATCCGTCTGGAAAAGCCTGGAAACTGTCCCAAATGCGGAATGGCCCTGGAACCAATGGCTCCGATGGAAAGCAAGGCCCACGAAATTCATACCGAATATGTGTGTCCGATGCATCCTGAGATCATCCGCAGTGAACCCGGCTCCTGTCCCAAGTGCGGCATGGCTCTGGAACCCCGGGATGTTTCAGGAGAGGATGAGGAAAACCACGAACTCACCGCTATGAGTCGACGATTTTGGGTTAGTGCCGCGCTGTCGATACCGGTGTTCATGTTGGCGATGGCCCACGACCTGATGCCGGGATTGATTGCCGGTGATTTCTTCAGCCACTCGTTGCAATGGATTGAATTTGCCTTGGCCACGCCGGTCGTTTTGTGGGGCGGCTGGCCGTTTTTTCAGCGCGGCTGGCGTTCCGTCATCAGTCTCAATTTAAACATGTTTACGCTGATTTCCTTGGGTATCGGCGTCGCCTGGATTTACAGCGTGGCAGCAACATTTGCGCCGGAAATTTTCCCATCGATTATGCGCAGCACAGACGGCAGGGTGGCGGTCTATTTCGAGGCCGCAGCCGTCATTACCGCATTGGTGCTGCTGGGACAAGTGCTGGAATTGCGGGCCCGAAGCCGGACCAGCCAGGCTATCAGGATGCTGCTGGAACTGGCGCCGAAAACAGCGCGCCGGGTGACAGGCGACGGCAACGAAGAAGATATTCCCCTTGAACAGGTACAACCGGGCGATGTGTTGCGCGTCCGGCCCGGCGAAAAAATCCCTGTTGACGGCGTCGTGCAGCAAGGTCATAGCAGCGTCGATGAATCGATGATGACCGGCGAACCTATCCCGGTGGAAAAAAATGCAGGGGATAGCCTGATAGGCGCCACCGTCAACAGCACCGGCAGTCTGCTGATGATCGCCGAGAAGGTCGGCGGCGAAACGCTGCTGGCCCGGATCGTGAATATGGTCAGCGAAGCTCAGCGCAGCCGGGCGCCGATCCAGAAGCTGGCGGATGCGGTTGCAGCCTGGTTTGTGCCGGCCGTTGTGATCATTGCCGTCATTACCTTGATCGTCTGGTGGCAATGGGGGCCGGAACCGCGCTTGGCTCATGCCATTGTCAATGCGGTAGCCGTTCTTATTATCGCCTGCCCCTGCGCACTTGGTCTTGCCACGCCGATGTCGATCATGGTCGGAACAGGCAGGGGCGCTCAGCTCGGGGTATTGATCAAAAATGCCGAAGCGCTGGAAATCATGGAAAAAATAGATACCTTGGTGGTCGACAAAACCGGCACGCTGACAGAGGGCAAGCCCCGGTTGATGTCGGTCAGCGCCTATAACAACTTTTCCGAAGAAGACGTGTTGTATCTTGGCGCAAGCCTGGAAAAAGCCAGCGAACACCCGCTTGCCGCCGCGATTGTTAAAGGTGCTGAACAAAAAGGCATCAAGCTGACTGCCGGCGAACAATTTGAATCGGTAACCGGCAAAGGTGTTTGCGGCAGAATTTCAAGCCGCCTGGTTGCGCTGGGTAACGCCCAATTAATGCAGGCGAAGAATATCGATATTACGCCGTTAATAAAACCGGCTGACGAGCTCCGTCTGGAAGGGCAGACCGTCATGTTTGTCGCCGTGGATGGGAAACTCGGCGGATTTATCAGCGTTGCCGATCCGATTAAATCATCAACACCGGAAGCGCTGAAAGCCCTGCACGAAGCCGGGATAAAAGTCGTGATGCTGACCGGTGACAACAAAACCACAGCCGATGCAGTGGCCAAAAAACTCGGCATAGACCGGGTTGAAGCGGAAGTATTACCCGAACAGAAAACCGCTTTCGTCAAACAATTGCAGGCCGAAGGCCGTCTTGTAGCAATGGCGGGTGACGGTATCAACGATGCACCGGCATTGGCGCAGGCACACGTAGGTATTGCGATGGGCACCGGCACCGATGTCGCGATGGAAAGTACCGGAGTCACGCTGGTCAAAGGCGATCTGCGCGGCATCGCCAGGTCACGGCTCTTGAGTCAAGCCACCATGAGCAATATCCGCCAGAACCTGTTCTTTGCTTTCATTTACAATGCTCTCGGCATTCCCGTTGCCGCCGGCGTGCTGTATCCATACTTCGGCATTTTGCTGTCACCGATGATTGCGGCGGCAGCGATGAGTTTTAGTTCGGTTTCGGTCATCACGAACGCTCTGCGACTGCGAAAATTATCGCTTTAAAAAAATCATTTATCTAAAAAAGCGATTATTTGGATTCGAAGGAGATGTCAAAGGTAAACGTTTTTGAGATCGCTTTATTAGGGTGCGTTTATGGGTTTTTAATGCACATTTATTGTGCGAATAAACTTGAGTAGAAGGCAAAAAATGCCTAACGTATTGATTGAACATGAATGGCACTATTCGTGCTTTAAAAAATAGCTGTGCTGATTGGGTTGATGGCCTATTTTTTGTGCGTCAATCCGCGAGCTATAAATCCCGGAAATCAGCCGGGATTTTGGTGATGTAAAGCATTCAGCTAAATAGCGGGTTACCTGATAGGTGGTAGCGCCTATTGATCGAAGCAGTTGAATTCTCTATCCTTACTTAACAACTTGAAAAACGATGATATTTTAAATTTTTTTTGAATCACTTAGGAGAAAACCCATGAAAAAAAAGTTACTGATTGCCTTGTTTTTAACTGTTGGCCTAGTGTCCGCTTGTGGCGAGATAAAATCGCATCCGATGGATATGACTCAAGCTGTACTAAACGCAGAATCCAAAGCCGATCATGAGGCGCTGGCGCAACACTATGAGGAAGCGGCAAAAGAAATGCAGCTTAAAGTTGATGAGCACAAAAAACTTCTTAGTCAATATGAGTCAAAAAGCTATCGCTACGGTAGACAGGCGGAAAGTTTGAAAGAGCACTGCCAAATGCTGATTGGGGTCTATAAAAGAGCTGTCGAAGAAAATTTGAGTATGGCAAAGCTGCATCGCCAGATGTAAGGCTTAATACAAATCAGTGCGGTAGGGCGGGGCTGAGGTACGAAGCTCATCAACCGCAGGCCAAGCAGATGGGCCGCACGATGTTTGGCCCATCTTATGCGCTGTCGTCGTCACGTTTTTAAAAAACCATCTGACCCAACTGTGATGTTTTTTCAATAGAGTAAGACGCATCGAATACTGCCGCTTGCACTGGCAAATCCGGATACCCAAAAAATCAAACAATAAACGGGCAGGTATGCGGTTTTAGTTATAACTGATGTTACGCACTGTCCACGAAAAGCACGAAAGCCACGAAAAAATATAAAGCCCTATATTCCCCGACTTACGGTGTAATGCCAAATTATTCATTCATATCATATCAATGTGACTGGAACTGGCATTCATGCCGGCATGACGATACTAGCCAAGGTTCATTGTAATCAGGATGCATTTTCGACATGCTTCTATATACCCCGTTTGTTTTTCGTGCTTTTTGTGTTTTTCGTGGACTACGATTTTTTATAGGTACGCGCGTAACATCAGGTTATAAGTTAGCTTCTTTAGTTATTGCTAAGGAATGAAACCTCGGCTGAAATCCTGCTTAATTCAATTTTTGTTTAAAAAAAGTCGAATTTTCAGAAACAATGCCGAATTTTTTATTTTTTGCAGCAGACTTCTCGGCAAGAGTTGTCCAAGTCTACTTTTTAAAGGTGCGATTTTTGCGATGATGCGTTGATGGATTGCACTGGACTTTATCGTATTAATGATCAGCATTAGAAAATCATAGGCTTTTTTAAACCAAGCGAAAGTCATCAGCTTTTCTTTAGAGAGACGAAACAGCCAAAAGGTCAATGCAGCGACCGGAATTTTTCCGGCATAAAGTCCGATCCCGGCAATCATTTTGCCTTTCGCGATCAGTCCGATTGCCACGATACCAAGCAATTCGACTTGAATGAATAATAATAAAAAAATAGTCAGTAAGGCGAGTCGGTCGAGCTCGATAAGCGATGTCTCAATTTTTTGTAAAATTTTAAGGCCGTGAATGAACCGATAAACAGGCTTGGCGATAGCTTCCCAAACCAGTTCTTCTAGCAAGATATAAACAAGGACCCAAAAGCCTAAAAATAAATCGCTGAATTTTCTAAATAATGTCTTCAACATAACTGTCGGGGAATAAGAGGCCGCTTCATTGCGGCGATTAAGCGGCGTACGCAGCCGTGATTTTGCCGTTGTCATCCAACATGAGTTTTAACCGGCCGTAGCACGATTTTTGGTCACACTGGCATCCGGAGCCTTCCATAATGCTTTCCATGAATGTAACGTATATCAGCAGACTGTCCGGCTTTCGCTCCCATCTTTCATATTCGATCGATTCGTTGATAATCCACCCGTTTTGACTGCAAAATACAGCTAATTCTTTGCAGTTTTCCAAGAATGACGTGATAGGGTCTGCTTGATCCTTATGAAAAATAGATATCGATTCAGGTAACTCTCAAGAAGGATAATCGGGGGCAGGGTAACATAAAAATAACGTTAATCTGACTCCAGATTAACACGGTTACGACAGATGGGCAGCACGATGTTTGGCCTATACTAAATGCTCCAGCTGTTGCTAACACTACTATTTCAAAAAAATACCCCTGTTGGCGACCGACAGCAAACGGGCAACAAGGCAGAAATGATTCAGTTAAACTTCGCGACACTTGTCACCTACGGCATTTTAACATTGGCATTGATCGGATTATGGTTGCCGCGAGCCACTCATTTTTCTCGGTTTTATTTAAAAAATACCTGATGCAGGGATTATCAAAAATACGCTACGGTGATGCACTTGCCATATCGATTACGGCGATTGTATTCGGTCTGGCGCATTACACGGGAGGCAGTAAGTACATTCTATTGGCAACAGTTGCAGGCGTTGGCTATGGCTGGGCCTACCGCTATACCCAGCGTATAGAAGCCTCAATTCTCACGCATTTCACCTTAAATTCATTGTATTTCTTATTGTTTACTTATCCGGCATTAGCGGCGTCAGTGCGATAGCGAGTAGCCCGCATGAAGTGCAACGGAATACGGGGTATCGGAGCCACGAAATCCCGTGTTATGCAAGCTCCATACGGGCTACTTGTTCTTCAGCGCTGCAACCGCGCCAGTCTTTGCAGTCCTGCCGTGGGCGGCGCGCCGAAGGTCTTGCGGAATTCATGGCTGAAATGGGCCGAGTCGGAAAATCCCGTGGCATGCGCCGCGATGGTGAAGTTGTTGCCTTTTATGATCTCGCGTATCGCTTTCCGCATCCGGTTCCAACCCCGATAACGGCGGAAAGGAACGCCGATTTGTTGCGTGAACAGATGCTGGAACCGCGAGGCGGACAGCCCGACCGTTCCGGCCAGCGTTGCCACCGAGGTGAGATCGTCGCCGTGTTCGAATAAAAACTCCACCACCTGGGCTATGCGGGGATCGATCAGTTCGGCTCTCGCCCGTCGTTTGGCAAACCCCATCAGATCGTCCAAGGGTTCCGCAGTCCATTGAGGATTGTAGCGGTCTTCGTAAAGGTCGCGCATGAACGAAACTTCCCCGGTGGTGCCGACCAAGGCGCCGTTGACCTCGCGGGTATTGCGGATCAGCGGCTTCAAGGCATCGGCTCCGGCGATATTCGGTTCGATATAAAACACCGTCAGCGGATCGCCGCCTATATCCAGCTCATGCAGGACACCGGCGGGAATAACCGCGGTGCGGCAGGACAGCCAATCGCCGCCATCCAGTCGCAGGCGAAAATTGCCGTAAATTCCGGCGAGAAAAACCGGCGCGCCGTGCTGATGGCTCGCGTTGTAATACAGCGGTCCGGTAAAAAACGTGCGGCCGTCGCTGATGTCCCAGAGCGCGTCGAACTTGACGGCCTCCGTCGCAGCACGTTCATACAAGCGAGGACTGTCTGCCATTGTTTATACTCCTTATTGTCTTGAGCCACCCGTTTTCAACGCAGGCGTTTGCGATGCAGTTTAGTCAAATCGCCGACTATTGACAACTGACAGCGGCTTGAGCAATTCGCCGACATTGGCGTTCAACAAGGCGGGACAAAAGTCCCCGTATAACGATGAGGATAACCATGACAAACCAAAAGATGACGATGACCAACCTTTTTCTTGTGGCGTTTGCCGGACTGTGTCTGGCGATAGCGCTTGCCATCGCCTGGGTGCTCGGCGTCACACTGTTTTTCCCCGATGGCGTCTTGGCCGGACACCTCGTCGAACGGGCCGACATTATCAGGGCCCATATCGACTATTTGATGATGTCCCAATTCCTGTTTATCTTTTTCCTGCTGTTTCGGCAGTATGCCATCGATCCGCCGGTCTGGGTCGTTGCCGCCTGCTGTTTCGGCGCTTTCTTCAATCCGTTGGCATTTCTGGTCAGAGGCTTGACGCCGAAGCCTTCGGTTGTCGCGGCGATTCCCGTTGAAGCGCATTTTCCGTTTCAGGCGGGATTGAGCTTCACGCTGACGACGGTCGGGTTTCTCACCGCTATCGCGCTGGTCGTCAGAGCGGCCTGGAAATTGAGATCGGTGAAGACTTGAGTCTGACTTGCTGCCCAATGTGCGGGGCTGTCTTCGGTGGGATGCACTCATCCTGGCGCAGCCTCGTACTCTATTTGTTAATAACTGATGTTACGCAGTTATTCGAATTTAGACTGCATTAACATTTTTATTATTAAAAGTGTCGCTACCGCGACGATTATTTGAATCGGGTTCTCGCACCCGAAGGCGAGTTACTTTCTTTTGCTTCGCCAAAAGAAAGTAACCAAAGAAAAGGCGACCCGGTTGCCGCTTGCTTCCTGCGCTCCTCGCTTTTATCGAGGGTCAGCAGAAGGGGCTCCTGCCCCTCTGCTGACGTGCGGCATCCCTGCCGCACCCCTAACGGGCTGTTCTCGATAAAAGCTCCGGTGCTCGGCGCGACAAACGGGAGAAGTACCATCCGTGCGTAACATCAGTTAATAAATTATCAAGACAATCGCTTTAGAATGACAAAAGCCGACATGTCGGCTTTTATCAAAACTCAGTAAAATAATAAAAAACCGGTAGCTTTGGTTAAATTCCATATTTCTCAATAACCCCGTGTTTACGGAATAACGACAACAACTTATAGCCAAGGCTCACTCATGATGAAACACTATTTGCTAGAAAAATCGTCGCCCTGGATTGTTAAACACACTCCGTTGATACCTAAGGCGGGTCGAGTACTCGACCTTGCCTGCGGCAACGGCCGCCATGCAATCTGGCTTGCCAAGCAAGGCTATCAGGTTGATGCGATTGATCGCGATGCGCAGGTGGTATCAAGCATGGAGGGGATGGACAATATCAACGTTTTTATTGTCGATCTCGAAGCAGGCGACTGGCCTTACTCAGACTGGAAGTATGACGGCATAATTGTCAGCCGTTATCTGTATCGGCCGCTGCTACACACTCTTCCCGCAATGCTGAATCCGGGCGGAGTGTTGATTTATGAAACCTTCATGGCGGGTAACGAACGCTATGGCAAGCCCAGCAATCCTGATTTTTTGTTGCTACCGAATGAGCTGTTCGAAATCTATTCACCTGTGCTGAATATAATCTCATTCGAGCAGGGTGAAGAGACAATGCCACGGCCTGCCGTTATGCAACGCATTTGCGCTACTAAAAATTCTTGATTATTCCCACGCAGCGCGTGGGAACGAGAAAGCGGATGTTATCTCCAGTTTATCAACCGGCGACAGCCAAAATCACCGCACCGGCCTTAAACACCGCCGTTGCAGCTTGGCCTTTGCGCAAGCCCAACGTTTCAACGCTGTCGTTGGTCACGGTCGCGGCAACCTGCTCGCCGCCCTTTAACTCGATATCGACTTCGGCGTTGACCGCACCGAGTTTAACTTGGGTTACCGTGCCTTGCAGCTGGTTGCGCGCCGACAGCCGGTAGCCGCCGAAATCGGTAACGATGATGATTTGCGGAGCCTTGACCAGCGCCACCACTGCCATGCCGATTTTGATCGCCAGCTTTTCGACGGATTCCTTGGTAATAGAGGCGACGATGGTTTCGCCGCCCTTTAAGCCGACATGAACTTCGGCATTGACCGCGCCGATGAGCACTTCAGTGACGGTACCTACAAACTGATTACGAGCACTTGCTTTCATGATGAATCTCCGGGGTGTTGGTTAATTTAATATCGATGTACCCTTGATCTGCACGTAAACCGCCATGCCGATCTGCAAACCCAGCAACAACGCCGATTTGCGGGTGATGTGCGCCAGCAGCGCCTGATCGCCGACCAGGTCGCATCGGTTCCCTACCGATTGCGACACTTCTGACCTCCATGGATGGAGGGAATGCCGAGGACTGCCGGGAGCAGTCTCGGCCGCCATCCTTGGCAGTCGCAGCCGTATCACGCTCTGGCCGTCGCGACCGTCGGCGATGCCGGTGATGGTCGCGGGCAGCACATTGAGAATGCTGGTGGCGGTCGGCGCTTCAAGGGCGATGCTGACATCGCGGGCGTAAATCTGTACCCGCAACGGCGTACCGATCTCGGCATCGACCGCCGGTAGGCTGAGTGAACCTCCGGCAAAAGCAACGCGGGTCAGATGATAGTCGGTTTCATGTTCGGCGACGGTCGCCTGCCAAACCGTGGCGGCCTCCCGATCCTGCGCCAGCGGCACGTCGAGACGGCTTTGCGTTTCCGAAAGCGGCCCCGAAGCCAGCGCTAGGCCGTCTTCCATGATCACCAGCGTGTCGGCCAGTTGCGCGACTTCCTGCTGAGAGTGGGTGACGTACAGTACCGGAATGTCGAGCTGCCGATGCAGGCGGCTTAAAAACGGCAGAATTTCCTGCTTGCGCTTGAAATCCAGCGACGCGAGCGGTTCGTCCATCAACAATATTTCAGGGTTGAGCGCCAATGCGCGGGCGATGGCGACCCGTTGCCGTTCGCCGCCGGACAAGCGTTCCGGCATGCGCTCCATTAACTGGCCGATGCCCAGCAATTCAACGGCGTGTTCCAGTTTGACCGTGCCCGAATTTTGCTTAATCCGCTTCAAGCCGTAATGCAGGTTATCCCGCACCGTTAAATGCGGAAACAGGTTGGCTTCCTGAAACACATAACCCAGCGGCCGTTTATGGGTGGGCAAGAACAGGCCGCGTTCGCTGTCCTGCCAAATGCTGCCGTTGATTGCCAGCTTACCCTGAGGCGCATGTTGCAGTCCGGCGATGCAGCGCAACAGCGTGGTTTTGCCGGAGCCGGAATGGCCGAACAATACGGTAATGCCGGTGCCGGGCAGCTTTAAATCGACGTCCAGTTTAAAGTCGCCGTAGTCGAGCTGGAAGCGGGCTTGGATATTGGTCATGTTGGTCATTTAAGCGGGTGGGCGACGGGATGCGTTTTCAGCGCGGTATACAGTATCAGCAGCACGCTGAATGAGAACAAAAGCAGGCAGCCCGCCAGCCAGTGCGCTTCTGTGTATTCCAGCGCTTCGACATGATTGTAGATTTGCACCGACACCACGCGGGTCTTGTTGGGGATATTGCCGCCGACCATCAGCACCACGCCGAATTCGCCGACGGTATGGGCAAAGCCTAAAATGGCGGCGGTCATGAAACCGGGTTTCGCCAGCGGCACGACCACGCTGAAAAAAGTATCCAAAGGACCGGCGCGCAAGGTTGCCGCTGCTTCCAGAGGATGTTCGCCGATGGCGGCGAACGCGGTTTGTAAAGGTTGCACGACAAACGGTAACGAATACAGCACTGATGCCACTACCAATCCGGGAAAGGTGAACGGTAAGGTGCCCAATCCCAACCAACTGGTGAATTTGCCGATTGCTCCGGCAGGGCCCATCAGCACCAGTAGATAGAAGCCCAGTACAGTCGGCGGCAACACCAGCGGCAGCGCTACGACGGCATTGATGATGCCTTTCCAGGCGGAACGTGTCCGGGCCAGCCACCAGGCCAGCGGGGTGCCGAACAGCAGCATCAGCATGGTAGCGATACTGGCCACTTTGAATGTTAAAAAAAGTGTGTCGAGATCGGCAGGGCTTAACATAAGTATTTTCCTATTATTGAGGCAAACCAAAACCGTATTTTTCGATAATCGCCGATACTATGAGCGATTTAAGAAAATCCACTAGGGCAAGCGCCGCCGGGTTTTCGGCACCGGTTTTCAGCAACACAGCCATTTGCCGGAATGGGCTGTGCAGATTATCCGGTATGACCCAGCCCGACCCGCTGCCGATTTTGCCACTATTAACATCAATGACTTGCGCCAGCCCGACAAAACCCAGCTCGGCATTGCCGGTGCTGACAAACTGAAAGGTTTGCGAAATGTTTTCGCCCATTACGAACAAAGGACGCAGATTGTCTAATACGCCCAGGCTTTTCATCACGTCCTCTGCCACCACACCGTAAGGAGCATGGCTGGGATCGGCCAAGGCAATATGTTTGAAAGTGCCGGTTTTCAAGATTTCTCCTTGACCGTCAACATAATCGGGTGTTGCCGACCACAACACCAATTTGCCGATAGCGTAAACAAAATGGCTGTCGATAACCGCGAAACCGGATTTTTCCAGTTCCAGCGGGTATTTTTCGCTGGCCGACAAATAGACTTCAAACGGCGCGCCGCTTTGAATTTGCGCGAAAGCCTTGCCGGAGGAACCGAACGACAGCTTGGCGGTATGGCCGGTGGTTTTTTCAAAAGCGGCGGCGATTTCGGTCATCGGTTTAGTGAAATCCGAGGCAACGGCGACCAGCGTAGTTGCGGCCCAGGTAGAAGGTGCAAGCAAAATCAGCCATGCGGCTAGGATAGGGCGAAAAAGGTGCTGATGTAACATAAAATTCTCCAATAATTTAAATGATGAGAGTTATTTCGATTTTATAAAGCCTGTACGCCAGGTTGCCTGAAACGTTATTCGAGCTAGGTACACCAGACCTTCCAGGTTTTAAAAACCTGGAAGGTCTTACCCGCATCGTCCTGAGCATAATCCAATAGGTCGATAATTGAGTGCCCTGCTGTCAAACGCGGCTAACTTATCCGGTTCATCGGTTTATCAATCCGTCAAAAACGCAACAGGCTTTGTACATAGACATAATTGACGTCATCCTTATTAGTTGGCGCATTGATGGTTTCCTTGGCGAAAGTGTCTTTGAACAGATGCGCCCAGCCGGTTTCGAAATTCAGGCTGCTGTTGAAATCCCAGCGAGCTGTCAGTTCGAGTTGCTGGCCGATAAAGTTATCGGTCCTACCCGTGGTATCGCGCAGATTGGCTGAGGTCCAACTATCCTTATTCTCCGCCAGCCATTAGAGCCGGTGACTGAGGCCAAGCTGCACATCGTTTCGCGGCGCGGCGGTTAAGCGCAAGCCCGGAGTATTAATATTGCTGCGGGCAAAGGCGCCGTAAATGCCGGTTGCACCGAACTCGAAGCGCCTTGCTCCGTACAGGGTATCGAAACGCTGATCTTTTCTATCGTTGGGGTCGTGATCGCCGCTGGCGTAATCGTATTCCAGCGCTAAACGCGGCGACCAGGGAATATCAAAGGTGTAACCGACGTCCAGGTGTTGATACCAGGCGGAATGGTCTAAATCCGTGCTATTGTTGCCGGCGGTCGATGAACGCACCGTGCCGAATTGGCCGATGGTTTCGGTTTGAAAGTCGAATGCGCCTTTGGCCGGTTTCATGTAAAAGCGCATGCCGGGCGTGAAATAACGCCGGTTGGCAGTCTGGCTGCGTTTGCGGTCGCCTTCGTCTAAATGGTACAAATACAATTCGGCGTTAATGCCCCAGGCGATGTCGTATTTTTCCAGAAATCCACTGGAAAACCAGGTTTGGTATTCCGGTTCATCGAAACTGTGGAATCCATCAAGAAGTTGCGCCGAGTTATTCGGATAGCGGCCGACCGGTTTGGTCACAAAAGCATTGAATTGCCAGTTGTTATAATCGAGCAAACGCAGCCGCACGCCGTCGAAACTATTGATGGTGTTGCGCATCGCGTTTCTGGCAATCAAGCGGCGACTACCGAAATTAAGCGATTGCCGGCCGACGATGACTTCCGCTCCCAGACCGCTGTAGGCTACGTTCTGATCGGCCCAGGCCAGATAACCCTGGATAAAGTCAGCCTCGTCAACGTGGGTGTTATTGATCCCGGAACCGCTATCGGCGCCGAACTGCCGTGCATCCAGAAACTCGGCTCCAGCGCGTAGGTGATTGAAGCGCGCCTCCAGAAATACGTCGGTTTGCAACGGAATTTGTTGGTCGCCGCCTTTACCGCCGGCTTTGAAACTGCCGTCCATGGTTTCGTAGCGGGTGCGCTGTTCCACCGACAGAGACAGCCATTTCGGCAGGTTCAGTGTATCATGCAGATTCCAGACCGGTTTTTCGTATTTGTCCGAACCGAGTAAAGGATCGGACATCTGGCTGGAAAAAGCGGCAAACGGGGGCTTGGTGTAAGTTTTCTTTTCGGCGGCCTGAACAGCGTTGTTGGCGCCCATGCAAAAACCGCTGGCGACTATTAAACTGAGTGTATGGTTAACAGTAACGCCGGTAAAAGATTTTCTTCGCATCATCAATGACCTATAATTGTAACTATAATGTATACGTCGACGCTGATTCGTCGATGTATACAGAGTCTTATTCGGGAAAACTAAAAATAAGACATGGCTCCAGTTTAACAACGTTATGTATCAAAGTACATAACGTTATTGGTGACAATGTTCCTTAGAGCAAGTGACGTGCCAATTATTAACATGGCGGTTACATCATTGAATTGTTTTGATTATTGTTTTGCGTCAAAAGAGTAAACAATGTTGTGTTTCAAACATTTTGTTCTGTTCTGTAGGCTTAATGACAGTGCAGTTACTTAACACTGTCCTCACACCATTAGGGAAATAATGATTAATTCAATTCTTGTTCCGCAGCACAATCATTTATGGCTGACAGCTTAAACCACAACAATATTTCAACAGCCTGGGTCGATGGCGAATTGCGGTTAGTCGGCTTGGATAGCCGCATGATCGGCTTGTTAACGGCGATAGATCAAAGCGGCTCCATCAATCAGGCTGCCAAGCAGATGGGCTTGAGTTACAAAGGCGCCTGGCAAATTATTGAAAGAGCTAACAACGGCGCGCCGAAAACATTAGTCAGCACCGCCACGGGCGGCAGCAAAGGCGGCGGCACCTGTTTAACCGAGGCAGGACGCTCGTTGCTGGCGCTGTTCACCCGTCTGGAACAACAGCATCGGCAGTTTTTTGAGCAGCTCAACCGCGGTCTCGCAGGCGATCCCGATACGGTATTGCTGTTGCAGCGCCTGGTGGTTAAAACCAGCGCCCGTAATCAGCTGTTCGGCAGCATTGTCGCGGTTCAAGCCGGTGCGGTGAATGCCGAGGTAAGCGTGAAATTGAAAGGCGGCGAACAGGTTATTGCCAATGTCACCCTGGCATCGCTCAGCGATCTTGGGGTACAGGTCGGCGCCGATGCGGTGTTGTTGATCAACAGTGCCGACATAACGCTGACAATCGATTCCGATCCCAATCGCTTTTCGGCACGCAACCATCTGTCCGGTAACGTGATTCGCGTCCAACAGGACGAGGTGAATGCGGAAGTGATTGTTTTATTGCCCGGCGGCGAAACGCTGGTTGCCATGGTTACGCCGCAAAGCGTACAAAGCCTGGCTTTGATGCCCGGTATGGCTGTATGGGCGATGTTTAAAAGTAATGCTCCGGTTCTGGGCGTCATGTCTTCGCTTTGATAACGGTTAATCCATCTTCAACAACCGACCGGAATTGCGTTCATTATATGAATTCAAGCGTTCTGGATTTTTTATTGTCCCTCAAGTGTAAACGATCAACCGGATTGATATAATGACAGTCGATTTTGTACTGCGAAGCTGGAACGCTTGGGCACCCGGAATGAGCTGTCACGAAGATTGGCGAAAGTGGCATGACCATCAGACCTTTGCCCAAGAGGAAACAGCGGCCCTACCGGCTACGGTGCCCAAAATACTGCAACGCAGATTAAGTCCATTGGGTCGAGCGGTTTTTCATGCGGCGGACGGTTGTATTGACAGCGATAAGTCATTGCCCATTGTGTTCAGCTCCGCCCATGGCGAAGTGAATAAGTCATTGGAGATGCTCAAAAGCATGCAAAAAGGTGACGAAGTTTCGCCGACTGCTTTTAGTCTGTCAGTTCATAACGCCATAGCGGGATTGTTTTCCATCGCCTATGCCAATCATCAGGAAATTACCGTGGTTGCGCCGGGCCAGGACGGTATTGCTCCGGCGTTTATTGAAGCGCTGGGGCTTTTGCAGGAACACCATAACGAAGTACTGGTAGTGATGTATGATGAGCCGCTATCGGATTTTTACCCGTCGTTACCGTTTGCGCTTAATGCGCCTGCCATTTGTGCATTGGCTTTAAATATTTCTTTAGCCGGGAATGGCTTGCCGTTACGGTTTTGTAGAACGCCTGCGCATCGAGATGATGGCGAGCAGGCCTTGCAGATACTCTCTTTTATAAAGTTTCTTGTTGCCGACGATAAAGCGTTGGTGCTGGGCAATCATAGGCATAGCTGGGAATGGCACAAAAAATAGCGGAAAAATTAGGCTATGGCTGGCGTCTTCTGGCAACAGCATTGAGTTTTTTTAGTTTTGGCGTGGGCGGTTTATTTCTGTGGGCACTGGTATTTCCGGTGTTGTCTCTGTTGCCCGGCAATCCACGGAAAAAAGTCGGTCGGGGCCAAAAAACAGTGCACTACAGTTTTTATGTCTTCATCGGCTTGATGCACAGGCTGGGGGTGATGACTTACGAAATCGTGGGTCTGGACAAGCTCAATCGACCCGGACAGTTGATCATCGCCAATCATCCGACGCTGGTCGATATCGTATTCTTGATCAGCCGAATCAAACAAGCCAGCTGTATTGTCAAAGCCAAGCTGTGGCATAATCCGTTCATGCGCGGTCCCATACTCAATGCGGGATACATCAGCAACGGCGATCCTGAGCAAATGATAGCCGAGTGTGTTGCCTGGTTGCGCTCAGGAGGATCGATGATTATTTTTCCTGAAGGAACGCGATCAATGCCGGGTAAGCCGTATCATTTTCAACGCGGCGCGGCGGCCATTGCCTTGCAGGCCAATGCCATTGTGACCCCGGTGACGCTGACCTGTTATCCCAGTACCTTAACCAAAGCCGAGCGGTGGTATCAAATTCCTGCTCGCCGCTTTCATCTGACCATGCATGTCGGCGATGATATTGCGCTGGATGAATTTGCCGAGCTCAGTCCAAAATCGATAGGTGTGCGTCGCTTTACACAATATCTGCAAGATTATTTTACCCAACAGAGAGCTTTATAAACACGATGGAAAACGAATTAAAACAACTCATTATTGATACGCTGGATCTGGAAGACATCAGCGTGGCGGATATAGACAGTCAGGCACCGTTGTTTAACGACGGCTTGGGACTGGATTCCATCGATGCGCTGGAATTGGGCTTGGCTATCCGCAAAAAATACGACGTAAAGATTGATGCTGAAAAAGAGGACGTGGTGAAGATTTTCTCCTCGGTTTCAACGTTGGCTGAATACATTGAAGCGGCGCGTAGTTGAGGCGATTATGATAAAAGAGCGCGAAGAAATTTTAACGGCCATCAAGGAAATTATGGTCGAGATGTTTGAGATGGACGAGCAGGCGATTACTTTGGAAGCTCGGCTGTACGACGACCTGGATTTCGACAGTATCGATGCGGTGGACATGATAGTCAGGCTTAAAGAAATGACCGGTAAATCGATCAAAGCCGAAGATTTTAAAACGGCGCGCACCATTGGCGATGTGGTCGAGGCGGTTTATAAGATGCTTAATGACTGATATGCGGTTTTTTGTAAACGGCGTGATGGGAGTATCGACGCTGTTATACCCGCTGGCGGTTTTTTTCGGCAGCCATTATTTTGAGCCCTGGAAAATAGCCGGCCTATTGATTGGGTTGCTGCTGGTCAGACTTGCGGCCAGTTATTCCCGTAAACACTGGAATACCCCGTTATTGATTGCCGGTATCGGTTATTGTCTATTTGCGATGTGGAGCAATCAATTAGGTACCTTGCTGTTTTATCCGCTTCTGGTTAATGCATTGATGTTGCTGATTTTCGGCTGGAGCTTATATTCCCCGCCCAGTTTGATTGAGCGTGTGGCGCGTCTACAGCACCCCGATTTGCCGCCGGAAGGCGTTATTTATACCCGCCGTGTGACTCAAGTCTGGTGCGGCTTCTTTATCATTAATGGCATCCTGGCATGGGTAACCGCTCTTTGGGCCAGTCTGGAAGTCTGGAGTTTATACAATGGTCTGATCGCTTATGTGTTGATGGGCGTTTTATTTGCCGCCGAATACCTGGTCAGGATGAGAACCCAGAAACATGTCAGATAAGCTGCTGCCGCTGTCCTGCTGTTTAATTAGCCAAAGGCCGGTTGTTGCGCCTGTTGCCTATCATTCAGGGCAGTATTATTCAGCAACGCAGTTTGCTAACGCGGTCAAATCCTGGGCCGATAAACTGCGAGCGCAACCGTTCCGGCATTACGCCTTGTACACCGAAGACGCCTATCCGTTTGCCGTGCTGTTGTTTGCGCTGTTGCACGCCGGTAAACAAATCTGGATACCTGGCAATAATCGCCCCGGCACCGCTGAGCAACTAGCACCAGACTGTCAGTTGTTGGGCGATTGGAAAAATGGAGAAAGTTTCGATGACTGCCTGGAAGCACCGGAGTGTTCCAGTCGGTCTTTATCGCCGTTAAATCCGTTGGATAAGCAGCTGGTTATTTTTACCTCCGGTTCTACCGGGCAGGCCAAACCGATAGTCAAATGCCTGAACCAGTTCCAGCTTGAAATCGCCACGCTGGAACAACGCTGGGGCGAACAGCTGGGCGAGGCGGCGGCACTGGCAACGGTCAGCCATCAGCATATCTATGGCTTGCTGTTTCGGGTGTTATGGCCGTTGTCGGCAGGGCGATGCTTTCATAGTCAGGCTTATATCAATCCTGAAACGCTGGTTCATGCGTTGCAACGCGAGCCGGCTTACTGGGTAGCCAGTCCTGCGCATTTAAAGCGCTTGGACCTACATTCACCCTGGGGCGGCATTGCCGAACTAAAGGGCATTTTCAGTTCCGGCGGTGCGTTACCGGAGACTGCCGCACACCAGATATTAACCGATGGCGGGCAGGCGGTGATTGAGATTTACGGCAGTTCCGAAACCGGGGGTATCGCCTGGCGTCAGCAGGATAAAGCATGGACGTTATTTCCCGGAATGAGCTTAAGTTGTATCGGTGGGAAATGGTTGCTGCATTCGCCTTATTTGCAAACAGAAAACGATTTTCAACTGGACGATAACATCACCCTGCTGGATGATGGCCGGTTTATGCTGCATGGACGCTCGGATCGCATCGTTAAAATCGAAGAAAAACGCTTGTCCTTGGTCGAGTTGGAGCAACGCTTGATGACTGCGCCGTGGATAGATGACGCTCATGCGTTGGTGATAACCAAAACCAGAGACACCGTCGCGGCGGTCGTAGTGTTAAGTTCTCTGGGTTTAGAACAGCTGGCAATCCAGGGCAGAAACCGGCTAATCAGGCAATTGCGCCAGGTACTTGAGCCATGGTTTGAGTCGGTGGTGTTGCCCAGAAAATGGCTGTTTGTCAACATCATGCCGCTAACGACTCAGGGCAAAATCAGGCAGCCGCTGTTAACAAGCCTGCTGGATTTTGATAACCGGAAACTCCCTCAGGTGCTCAATCTTGTAATAAATTCCGACGGCGTTCAGCTGGGTCTTAGAGTGCCGGAAGACTTGCTTTATTTTCCCGGCCATTTTCCCGGTTATCTGATCTTGCCGGGCGTGGTGCAACTGGCTTGGGTCGAACATTTCGGCAAACTGTTTTTTATTATCGATAAACCGTTTTCACATATGGAAGTCGTTAAATTTACCCAAGTCATCCAGCCGGACGATGAATTGACATTGTCGCTCGACTGGAACGCAACATCGGGAAAACTGTATTTTAAGTTCAGCTCAGAGCTCGGTATGCATAGTTCAGGGCGCATGGTTTACGAGGGAAATAAATGAAACCCTGCATCATAATCCCCGTTTACAACCACGAAGCCGCGATTTCCCATGTGCTTGCCAAATTAAAAAACTTCGGCATTCCGACGATACTGGTGAATGACGGCAGTTCGACGCTTTGTACTCAAGTCCTGGCAGACTGTGTCGAACGGGAACCGGATTGGCTCACGTTAATCCATCGTTTGGAAAATGGCGGCAAAGGCGCCGCCGTGCTGGACGGTTTTAAGGCGGCAGTGGCTTTGGGATTTAGCCATGCGCTCCAGATCGATGCCGATGGTCAGCACGAGGCTAACGATATTCCTGCCTTTCTTGAAGCAGGAGCGCAACATCCTGATGCGCTGATTTTGGGTCGGCCGCTGTTTGATAAAACTGCGCCCAAGAGCCGGGTTTTCGGTCGAGCCATGACCAATCTGTGGGTATGGATAAACACCTTGTCGTTCGAGATTGCGGACAGCATGTGCGGCTTTCGCTTGTATCCGTTGGCGGCAGTGGCTAGGTTAATCGGCGTTACCCACATGGCCAAGCGCATGGATTTTGATATCGACATACTGGTGCGCTTGTACTGGCAGGGCATCGATGTTGTCAATATACCCACTCGCGTGAATTATCCTTACGACGGCGTATCGCATTTCAAGTTGTGGCGGGATAATCTGATGATCTCAACAGCTCATGCCAAACTGTTTTTCGGCATGCTCACCCGCATTCCTCAATTGCTGGGCAGGCTTAGGTCATGAAAAAACCGTCGCATTGGGCAGACATGGGTGAATGGAGCCTGATTTGGGGCATACGTTTTTTGCTGCGCGTTTACCTGTTATTCGGGCGTAGGGTGTTGCAGTGGTTTTTATATCCGGTCGTCAGTTATTACTGGCTGGCGAACAAGCCGGCTAGAACGGCCAGTCAGGCCTATCTACAGCGCGTTGCAACGCTTTCGCCTGAATCCGATTTAACAGGAAATCTCCGGGACAGCTATCGACACTTCATCGGCTTTGCCAACGCCGTTATCGATAAATTGGCGGCCTGGTCAGGCGCGTTGTCGCTGGTCGACGTGGAGTATCGGGGGCGTGATGCCTTGCTGGCTCAGATCAAGACGGGGAGGGGCGCTATCCTGTTAGGTTCGCATTTGGGTAATCTTGAAGTCTGCCGCACGATTGCCGACCTGGATGGTGCGCCTCGTATTAACGTGCTGGTACACACCAAACATGCTGAAAAGTTCAATCAGCTGTTAAGGCAAACCAACGAGAACAGCGGCTTAAACCTGATCCAGGTGACCGAAATCAACGCTGCCACGGCAATGTTGCTGAACGATAAAATCGATAACGGTGAGTTGATCATTATTACCGCCGACCGGACGCCGGTCAGTCAAAGTTCGCGCGTGAGCCGGGCGGAATTTTTGGGTGCTGATGCGTTGTTTCCGCAAGGCCCGTTTATCCTGGCCGCATTGCTTAAGTGTCCGGTTTACACGCTGTTTTGCCTGAAACAACAGGGCAGGCAGGTGATCTATTTCGAGCATTTCAGCGATGGCTTAACGTTCCCCAGAAAAAACCGTGAGCAAGCCATGCAGCAAATCATTCAGCGTTATGCTCAGCGATTGGAGCATTATTGCTTAATGGAACCGTTACAATGGTTTAACTTTTTCGATTTTTGGCGGCTGGATGAATAATAAAAATACCGTGGTTTTTGATGGTCAGGCCTTGACCATTGAAGACATTTGTCAGATAGCTAAGCAATACGCGCAGATTGAATTGAGTCGGCAGCCGGACTTTATCGAACGCATCGACAAAGGCGCCCGCTTTATCGATAGCTTATTAAAGGAGGAAGGTTTTGTGTACGGCGTAACCACCGGTTACGGCGAGTCCTGCACGGTCTCGATTCCGCTGCATCTGGTCGAGCAACTGCCCAAACAGCTGTACACTTTCCATGGCTGCGGGCTGGGCGATCATTTTGATGTGGAGCAAACGCGGGCTATTTTGGCGGCACGCCTGACCAGTCTGGCGTGCGGTTTTTCGGGTGTGCGCTACAGGTTATTGCAGCAGCTGGCTGAATGTTTAAAACAGGACATTCTGCCGATGATTCCGCAAGAAGGCTCGGTCGGTGCCAGCGGTGATTTGACGCCATTGTCTTATGTGGCCGCCGTTCTGGCCGGTGAACGGGAGGTGTTTTATCAGGGCGAACGTCAACCCACGCAAAGCGTTTTTACGAAGCTTAAGATCGAAGCGCTGAGCTTAAAACCCAAAGAGGGTCTCGCGATTATGAACGGTACGGCCGCCATGACCGGCATCGCCTGTCTTGCCTATCAGCGCGCCGAGTATTTATCCCGCTTGACCACGCGCATCACCAGTCTGGCTTCGGTCGCCTTAAACGGCAATGCCTATCATTTTGATGAAAAACTGTTTTCGGTCAAGCCGCATCCCGGACAAAACCGCGTCGCCAAAAGGCTGCGGTCGGATCTGCAGTTGCAGCACAGTGCGCCGCGTCACGATACCCGCTTGCAGGATCGATATTCCCTGCGTTGCGCGCCGCATATCATCGGCGTGCTGGAAGATTCATTGCCCTGGCTGCGGCAGTTTATCGAAAATGAATTAAACAGCGCCAACGACAATCCGATTATCGATGCCGAAGGCGAACATGTCCTGCATGGCGGCCATTTCTATGGCGGACATATTGCCTTTGCGATGGATGCTCTTAAAACCGCGGTAGCCAATCTGGCCGATTTAATGGACCGGCAAATGGCGCAGTTGATGGATCCCAAATTCAATCAGGGCTTGCCCGCCAATCTGTCCGGCGCCACCGGCGAACAGGCCTTGTTGAGCCATGGCTTCAAGGCCTTACAAATAGCCGTATCCGCCTGGACCGCAGAAGCCCTTAAACTGACCATGCCCGCCAGCGTGTTTTCCCGCTCCACCGAATGCCACAATCAGGACAAAGTCAGCATGGGCACCATCGCCGCCAGGGATTGCATCCGCATTTTGGAGTTGACCGAACAAGTCGCCGTGGCGGTATTGTTAGCCGTTGTCCAGGGCGTTGAGTTGCGGGGTAATGTGGATAAGTTAAGCCCGGCTTTGCAAAAGACTGTTGAGCAACTGCGCGAACATAGCCCGTTTCTGACTGCTGACCGGGCGCTGGAACAAGAACTGCGGCTGTGTCTGGAGCTGATACGCAAGCAGCATTGGGATCTATATGACTAAAGGTAGGCATCAAGCAACTTCTCGTTCCCACGCGCCGCGTGGGAATGCAGTTCAGGGCGCGCTGCGCCCCGAGGATTAAACACGATGGGCTGTAGCCGCTACCGAATCTGCCATGAACAAGCCCCGCACTTTCTAACCTGCACCGTGCTGAACTGGATACCGTTGTTCACCCATCCGCAAACTGCAGGCATCATTTTGGACGCGCTACGATACCGGCACGAAGAACACGGCTGGAAAATATACGGCTATGTCAACCTGGAAAATCACCTTCATATGATTGTACAAGCAGAAAATTTGGCTTTGGAATTGCCGCACTTCAAATCCTACACGGCTCGCAAACTGATCGACCACCTGAAAGAATGCCGCGCCGAGCGGTTGTTGCAGCAGCTTGCTTTTTTCCGCAAGGATCATAAACGGCGGGATCGGGATTATCAATGCTGGGAAGAGGGATCGCACCCGCAGTTAATCGAAAACGAACAGGTGCTTCGGCAAAAGCTGGAGTATATCCATCAAAACCCGGTGAAACGGGGGTATGTGGATGAGCCTACGCATTGGCGGTATTCCAGTGCCAGGGATTACGCAGGTGTTGCCGGGTTGATTCCTGTTTTTAAGGGTTGGCTGTGATTCGCGGCGCAGCGCGCCTGGGCTGCATTCCCACGCAGCGCGTGGGAACGAGAGAAAAATTATGATTCACCAAACATCAATCGACCTACAAATTCCCTTCCATGATGTCGACATGATGGAAGTGGTCTGGCACGGGCATTATGCCAAGTATTTTGAAATAGCCCGCTGCGCGCTGCTGGAAAAAATCGATTACAACTATCCGCAAATGCGCGACTCGGGTTATGCATGGCCGGTGATCGATCTTAGCATCCGCTATGTGCAACCGGCGGTGTTCGGGCAGGTCATTACCGTAAAAGCACACATCGTCGAATGGGAAAACCGCTTGAAAATAAACTACCTGATCACCGATAAAAGCTCAGGCTTAAGACTGACCAAAGGTCATAGCGTTCAGGTGGCTGTAAACTTGGCAACGCGGGAAATGTGCTTTGCATCGCCTGCGGTGTTGTTTGAAAAACTCGGCCTGGAGATTGCTTGATGTTAATAAAAGCGCTGTTGCTGTTTTTATTGGCATTCGGCCAAGGCGTCGCGGGCGATATGGTATTGTCTGAGATCGCCGCACGCTTGGCGAAAACGCCGATTACCCAGGGCGATTTTCACCAGCAAAAACAGCTGAAGGTTTTGCGCAAGCCTTTAATTTCCACGGGGTCGTTTACTTACCATCAAAGCAATGGCGTTATCTGGAAGACCTTGACGCCGGTTGTTTCCTTGCTGTTGGTCAATGAATCGAAGTTGCTGACCGGGCAGGGCGAACAAGCGGTGCCGGCGGCTTTCGGCAAGGTTTTCAAGGCTATGTTGGGCGGTGACTTGGCGGCATTAAGCGACGGTTTTGTGATCACCGGAACCGATCAAAAAACGTCCTGGCAGCTGGCGTTAATCCCCAAGGATGAGATGCTGAAAAAGATCATCAGCACGATGGTGCTGTCGGGCGATACCGAGCTGCGTGATCTGGAAATACGCGAAGCAGGGGGTAATGTTACCCGCATTACTTTCGATAACATCACCCACCCGGAACGATTAAGCGATGAACAGGAAGCCGATTTTGAACGTTTATCACCCTAAGTTGACCGCAGGGCTTTGGCTGGTCGGAATGCTGGTCATCTGTATTCTCGGCAGTCAGGCTTTGACTAAAGACTGGCTGGAAACCAGTTTTTTAGCGTTATTGCCGACCAGCGAACAGCAGCCGGAAATCGCCAAAGCCACCCGGCAGCATAATCAGCTGCTGAACCGGAAAATAGTCTGGCTGGCGGGTGCTTCGACTTCCGGGGAAGCTATCAATCATGCGCAAAAACTTAAGCGGCAACTGGAACAAAGCCAGCTGTTTAACAAGGTGGTACTGGAGTTTCCCCAACAGCAATATATCCAGCAATATCAGCAGCTGTTCCCGTATCGCTATCAGCTGCTGGATGCGCAATCCCAAGAGATGCTGGTTAAAAACCCAGAAGATTTAATCAAACAAAATCTGGAGATACTGAACAGCCCTATCGGGCAGATGCAGGCGGCCGATCTGGAGCGCGATCCGTCGTTGCTATTCAGCCGTTATTTCAGCGCGCAACATCCGATCAAGTTAAATTTGGAGCAGGGTATCGTGGTGTTGTCCGACCAGCATCGGTTTTGGGCGCTGTTATTGACCGATTTGCAGGATGAAAGGTTGCAGCTGGATAAGCTGGAAACCCTGTCGAGCCTGGTTGACAGTACAACCGGGCAAGTCAAAGCGGCTGGCGGCGAGTTGCTGGCTTCCGGCATGCCGTTGTTTACCGCGCATGGCGCTGAGTCGGCCAAACAGGAAATTTCCACGGTCGGCATAGGTTCAAGTCTCGGCATTATCGTGTTGCTGTGGGTGACTTTCCGCAGCGTGCGGCCATTGCTGTTATCGAGCCTCGCAATCGGCAGCGGCCTGTTGGCCGCGTTGGTTATCTGCGTGCTGTTTTTCGGCAAGATACATATTCTTACCCTGGTTTTTGGAGCCAGCTTGATCGGCGTTGCTGATGACTATGCGCAACATTTTTTGTGCGACAGTTTTGGCGAGAAGGACTGGAATCCCCGAAAAGGCTTAAAGTTTATTCTGCCGGGACTGTCTTTAGGACTGTTAAGCAATCTGTTAAGTTACGCGGGCTTGGGATTTTCGCCGTTTCCAGGCTTGCAGGAAGTGGCGTTATTTTCCGCGATGGGGTTGCTGGTCGCCTGGCTGACGGTGGTATTGCTGTTTCCTTTACTGTTGGCGGGGTTCACATTCGATCATCAGCCGGGCATACTTAAACTAACAACCTATTGGGAGCAGCATTGGCCGCTTTGGGTAAGCAAAAACCGGCGCTGGCTAAGTCTACTGTTGACGGTTTTTATCGCGAGCGGTCTCTGGATGCTGACGCCGCAGGATGATGTACGCTTGCTGCAATCGCCACCGACCGAGTTAATCCGCACAGCCGATAAAATCCGGTCTTTGTTTCCGATGAGTCCCGACAACCAGTTTTTTCTGGTGTCGGGGAAGGATCAAAGCGACTGGCATCAAAATGAACAAAGACTGATCAAGCGTCTGGAAGCGTTAAAACAGCAAAAAGCGCTGGCTGCTTATGAAGGTTTGAGCGACTATTGGCCCGATGCGGATCGGCAGCAGCAAAATTATCAGCTGTTAAAGCACAAACTGTACGACTCAGGCTTGCTTGAGCGCTACATGACTGATCTCAGCTTTGACGAGACGGCTGTGAAAACTGAACTCAAGCAGTTTGCTGCAGCCGAGCGCAACACGCTGGCTTTGTCGGAATGGCTGGCGACTGCCGATGAAACTAAGCGGCAGTTATGGCTAGGCTGTGATTCCGGTCGCTGTCAAAGCACGGTGGCATTAATCGGGATCAGCGATGCTGGCGCATTAACGGCACTACAGGATTTGCCGGGCGTCATCTGGGTGGATCAGGTCGAGTCTTTATCATCCTTGTTTGCGCGTTATAGAATTAGGGCCAGCGGTTTGTTGCTGGTTGCGTTTTGTCTGGCATCGCTAGGCTTGGGTTTCAAGTTCGGTTGGCGCAATGGCGTAACCATCATGTCGGTGCCGGTTGCTGCGCTGGCGGTTTCGTTAGCTATGCTGGGCTGGTTCGACCAGTTATTCAGTCTGTTCAACCTGTTTGCATTGTTGCTGGTGTTGGGCATCGGCGTCGATTACGGACTGTTCTTTTTTATGGCGGGTGACAGGCGCGCCAGCACTTCTCTGGGGGTTACACTTTCGGCATTGACGACCTTGCTGGCGTTCGGCTTGTTAGCGGCAAGTTCTACCGAGATCGTGCATGCCTTTGGGTTTACCGTAACTGCCGGTATTGTAACGGCGCTGATGTGTGCGCCATTGATTGGGCTTAAGGAGTATAAAAATAAATATGACAAATAATAAAGGCGAAATTATCATTATCGGCGCCGGGCCATCCGGGAGTATCGCCGGTGCATTACTGCAAAACCAGGGCTTTCAGGTAACCATTCTGGAACGTCAGCTGTTTCCGCGATTCAGCATCGGCGAAAGCCTGTTGCCGCAATGCATGGAATTTATCAAACAGGCAGGGATGATGGACGCGTTAGTCAACGCCGGGTTTCAGTATAAAAACGGCGCGTCTTTCGCCTACCGGGACCTGAGAACCGAGTTTTCCTTTGAAGACAAATTCAGCCCCGGCATGGGCACCACGTTTCAGGTGCAGCGCGGCCGATTCGACAAACTGCTTGCCGATGAAGCCGTGCGCATGGGCGTCGACATACAGTGGCAGATGGAAGTGATAGCGGCCGATTTTGCAGCTAGCCGGCCGGAGCTTACGGTGCGCAACAGCCTGGGAGAGGTGATGACCTACCGTGCCGATTTTGTGCTGGATGCCAGCGGTTTCGGACGTATTTTGCCCAAGTTGCTGGATTTGGAATCGCCTTCCGGTTTTCCGGTCAGGCAAGCCTTATTCGGGCATATTGAAGACCGGATCGGGGATAGCCAATTTGACAGAAACAAAATCCGGATCACGGTGCATCCCGAGCATAAAGACGTCTGGTATTGGCTGATCCCGTTCAGCAATGGACGCAGCAGCGTGGGCGTGGTTGCCGAACCTGAATTTCTTCAAGGCTGGGACAATAACGATCAGGCCCTGAAGGACATCATCAATCAGGACCCCAGCTTGGCCGGCTTGCTCCAGAACGCGGTGTTCGATGAAAAAATCAATACCATTACCGGTTATTCCGCCAATGTCAAAAGCCTGTACGGCAAAGGCTATGCGCTGCTGGGCAATGCCGGTGAATTTTTAGACCCGGTGTTTTCATCCGGCGTCACTATTGCGATGAAATCGGCCAGCTTGGCGGCGGATGTTTTGGTCAGACAGTTTAACCATGAAGCCGTGGACTGGCAGCAGGATTACGCAGTACCCTTGCAGCGCGGCGTCGATACTTTCCGGGTGTTTGTCGATGCCTGGTATGACGGACGCTTTCAGGATGTTATCTTTCACTCAGGGCAGCAACCCGAAGTTAAGGCGATGATCAGTTCTATATTGGCCGGTTATGCCTGGGATGAAAATAACCCCTATGTCAAAAATGCCCAATCCAGGCTGGATACGCTGGCCGAGTTATGCCGATAAGCTTTATATTGTGGGGGCGACTTCAGTCGCCCAGTCAGTCATCACCTGCTGCTCAATACCGCATGGGTTGGGTTATGCTGATAAGGTTTCCAATGATTATTTCTTTACTATGGCTGATGTCCGGCTGTGCGCTGATGCAGCCAAAACAAGTTGCCGTTAAACCGGAATTGATGCCGGTCGCGCAGCCTTTAGGCCCGACCAGACGGATAGTGCAGCAAATAAACGCGGTGTGGGCGGATCGTGAGGAATCCCTGTTGGCGGTTCTGGAACTGGATGCGCAGCATATCGCGATGGCCGGGCTCAGTGATTCCGGCTTGAGTCTGTTCAATTTGACTTATGACGGCAGCACCGTGGTATCCGATAGGAGTCCGTTATTGCCGGAGTCGGTCAACCCGGAATTTATTATTACCGATCTGCAACTGGTTTATTGGCCGATTGCGATGTTGGAAAAAAATCTTCCGGCCGAATGGCGCTTGGAAGCCGGTCAGAACAAGCGCTTTTTATACGTCGGTGGTAAAAAACAAGTTGAAATTCATTATTTATCCGCCGATCCTGTTTGGCCTAAGGTTGTTGAATTGGTTAATTTTCGATACCACTATCGTCTACAGATTAAAACGATAAGTTATGACCTTATACCTGAATGATGTAGGTTTGTTGTGTGCGCTCGGCAATAGCAAAGCTGAGATTTTAAAGCGCTTGCTGGCCGGTGAACGGTCAGGCTTGACAGTAAGCGATGAGTTTGGGACTCGCTGTATTGTTGGTGCTGTAAGTTCCGATCTGCCTCAGATAGATGAACGTTACCGTATTTACAACTGCCGGAATAATCGCCTGCTGCTGGCCGCCTTAAGCCAGATCGAACCGACGGTGACCGACATGATCGCCCGGTTCGGCGCGGATCGTATCGGCATTGTGCTGGGCACCAGTACTTCGGGGGTGCGTAATACCGAACTGGCTTTGGCTTTTATGTCCAAAAACGGTGTATTGCCGGATCAGTTTCATTACAAGCAACAGCAAATGGGCGCCGGAGCGGATTTTCTGGCCGATTTTCTGGGCGTGAACGGCCCGGCCTACACGATTTCTACGGCCTGTTCTTCCAGCGGCAAGGCGTTTGCCTCGGCGCGGCGCTTAATCGGGCTGGATTTGTGCGATGCAGTGATAGTAGGCGGGGCCGACAGTTTATGCGGCTTGACCGTTAACGGCTTTGCGGCGCTGGAATCGATCAGTACCGGGCTGTGCAAGCCGTTCGGTCTGCACCGTGACGGCATCAATATCGGCGAAGCGGCCAGTTTGTTTGTGTTGAGTAAAGAGCCGGGACCGGTGGTATTGCAAGGCATAGGCGCAAGCAGCGATGCCTATCATTTTGCCGCGCCAGACCCGGATGCAACCGATGTGATCAGAGCCATGAAGCTTGCGCTGGACGATGCGGGCAAAACGCCGGCGCAAATCGATTATCTGAATTTGCACGGTACCGCCACGGTATTGAACGATGCGATGGAAAGCAAAGCGGTTAATGCCTTATTCGGATCGACAGTGGCCGCCAGTTCCAGCAAAGGCATGACCGGGCATACCCTAGGTGCCGCCGCCGCATTGGAATTGGCTTTTTGTTGGTTGTTACTGAGCAGTGACGATGAGCGAGGTACGCTGATTCCCAATAGTAACGACGATGAGCCGGATCCTGTTTTGTCTGCGTTACATCTGGTGAAACAGGGCGAAACATTGGGGCGTAGAATCGATATTTGTCAAAGCAACTCGTTTGCGTTTGGCGGCAATAACTTGTCTATTGTTGTGGGGCGGGCATGAACGCTATTGCCGACGACTGCATGGATGCAGGAGGTAGAGCAACGCAGGGAGCAGTTGCCGAGCTGATTCCGCATGCCGGCAGCATGGTGCTGCTGGATCGCATTATCGATTATGATGATCAGGGTTTGACTGCCGAACTTGTGGTGCGCGGCGATGGCTTGCTGGGCGATGATCAAAGCGTTCCCGCCTGGGTCGGTATTGAATACATGGCCCAAACCATAGCCGCCTATGCCGGGGTGATGGCAAAGAAAGTCAATGAGCCGATACGACTGGGTTTTCTGTTGGGAACCCGGCGTTACCGCAGTAATGTTGCCGCATTTAAGGTCGGCTCAACGTTAACGATACGGGTGAAAAACATCATGCAGGATGATAATTTAGGGGTTTTCGACTGCCGGATTCTAGGAGAGGGTGTGGAAGTTACGGCCAATCTCAATGTCTATCAACCTCCGTTAAACAATACATGAGTACATTATGAATAAAACTGTTTTAGTGACCGGCTCCAGTCGAGGTATCGGTAAAGCCATTGCGTTATATCTGGCCAAGCAGGGCTTTGATTTGGTCATCCATTGTCGCAGCCAGCATCTGCAAGTCGAGGAGGTCAAAGTCGAAATCGAGCAGCTGGGCCGGCTAGCCCGGGTTTTACAGTTCGATATTGCCGATCGCGCCCAATGCAGCGAACAAATCAATCGGGATATTGACAGCCACGGCGCTTATTACGGCGTGGTGTGCAATGCCGGTATTACGGCCGATAACGCCTTTCCGTCGCTGACCGGCGAACAGTGGGATAGCGTGATTCACAGTAATCTTGACGGCTTTTACAATGTGTTGCAGCCTGTAGTGATGCCGATGGTCAGACGGCGCAAGCCTGGGCGTATCGTCACCTTATCTTCGGTTTCCGGCTTGATGGGTAATCGTGGACAGGTCAATTACAGTGCGGCAAAAGCCGGTATTATCGGCGCGACCAAGGCGCTGGCCTTGGAATTGGCAAAGCGCGACATCACTGTCAATTGCGTGGCTCCGGGTCTTATCGAAACGGATATGGTCAGCGAGTTGCCGCTGGAGGAAATCAAAAAAATGATTCCGGCACGCAGGGTAGGGAGCCCCAAAGAAGTTGCTGCGGTCGTGGCTTTTTTAATGTCCGAGGATGCCGCGTATGTGACCCGGCAGGTCATTTCCGTCAATGGTGGTTTATGTTAAAGCGCGTGGTAGTGACCGGCATGGCCGGGATTTCGCCGATAGGCAATGACTGGACGCAGGTTGCCGAGCGCCTTAAAAACAAGGCTACCGGCATTCGCTTCATGCCGGACTGGGACAAGTACCAAGGCTTGAATACCCGCTTGGGTGCGCCCGTTGATTTCAGCAGGCCCGAGCATTATTCGCGCAAACAGATTCGCTGCATGGGGCGCATCGCCTTAATGGCGACTTATGCAACCGAATTGGCGCTGAATGACGCCGGTTTGTTAGATGATCCCTGTCTTAAAGACGGGCTTACGGGCGTAGCCTACGGTAGTTCATCGGGCAGCCCCGACGCGATTGCCGAGTTCGGCAACATGCTGCTCAACCACACTATCGACGGCTTGAATGCAACCTCGTATATCAGGATGATGGGCCATACCGCCCCGGTTAATATCAGCCTGTTTTTTGGCATAAACGGCAGGATTTACACGACCTCAAGCGCCTGTACCTCGGGCAGTCAGGGCATAGGTTATGCTTATGAGGCGATAAAATTCGGTCAGCAAAAACTGATGGTGGCGGGCGGTGCTGAAGAACTTTCGGCTATCCAGTCCGCAGTATTCGACACCTTGTTTGCAACCAGTCTTCGTAATGAGACGCCGGATAAAAGTCCCAGGCCGTTTGACCGTGATCGGGATGGTCTGGTCATCGGCGAGGGTGCCGGTACCTTGATATTGGAAGAGCTGGAACATGCCTTGGTGCGCGGCGCTCATATTCATGCCGAATTGGTGGGATTCGGCACCAATTCGGACGGCTTGCATGTTACCCAGCCTAACAGCGGCAGCATGCAGGTTGCGATGCGTCTGGCCTTGCAAGATGCCCAATTGGAAGCATCCGCGATCGGTTACATCAGTGCGCATGGCACGGCAACAAGCCACGGCGATGTCGCCGAAAGCCATGCGACCGCCGCGGTATTCGGCGATAAAACGCCGATCAGTGCGCTAAAAAGCTTTACCGGCCATACTCTGGGTGCTTGCGGTGCGCTGGAGGCCTGGGTGGCAGTCAATATGATGAATGAAGGCTGGTTTCATGCCACGGCTAATCTTGACAACATTGACCCTGAATGTGCCCGGCTGGACTACATCAAAGAGGATTTCCGCAAGATCGATTGCGACTATGTGATGAGCAACAATTTTGCTTTTGGAGGCATCAATACCTCTTTGATTTTTAAGCGTTGGGATAGCTAAACTAGAATAAGAAACCGGCAAGATCGATCAGTCAGCAAGATAGACAGGTTTTTTGTCCCACCTCTTGGCTGGATGATGGCAAAGAGTAGATGTTGTTTTGCAGTCCAAGGTTATCCACATTTTCTGTGGATAACTCTGTGGGTAAGCTGGAAATAAATGTCCTAACTATTCACTTCTTAAGCTCTTTTGTTAAATCGGTCAGATTGTAGCCAGTGTCTGGTTACATCTGATCATAATTTTAACAATCAATAGCTTAGCTTAAGTAATGGTGGTTTTATTGCCGTTTTTACATAGGTGGAATGAGGTTTTGAAGCTATGCTGCTGAAACAAATATATATTGCACTCGCCTGTGGAAAAGGCGGTGGCATGAATTTGTTGTCAAGCATTATTTTTTGAAATATGCGGGACTTGATTATTCAACCTAGGGATTGGATTTGTTGACGGGTTGAAGTCAGTGTTCGGCTAAAGGGGGCTATTTAACAATAGAAAGTGTCAGTGGAGAGATTGTAACAAGAGTCAGGATGAGGCCTAAAAATCCTGCAAATGCAAGGTCTTTGATGTTCTTGAAGGGGAGTTATTACTGCTGCTAACATTCGGGGGGGCGACCGGGTAGGCTGGTCGCCCAGATAGCTCAGCTATATTCCCGAGTCGCTGCTAAGGCAGCTGAGTAATCAGGTGGATAGTGGCTTATGTCATTAATGCTTTAATGGCGTCTGCCATTTTTGCCGGCAGTCGTATCTTCAAATTTAACCTTTAAAGGTTTTCCGCAATATAGATTGCCATCCAGTGCGGCGATCGCGGCTCTTGCTTCGTGCCCTTCCATTCCGATAAAACCGAATCCTCGGCATTTTCCGCTAAATATATCGGAAATAAGTTGAATGGAGCGAACTTTTCCGTATTCGGAAAATAAAGCCTGTACAGTTTCTTCAGTGGCTTCGCTAGGTAAGTTTCCTACAAAAATTCGTTTCAAAAGACATGTCCTAAATTAGGGGGTGAGTTGATTGACCGGGTTATCCGGTTATGCCACAACCCCGCTTATTATTAATACGCGGGGTTGTGTGTCGGAACGTAAGGCGGATTAAGCTGCGCTTACTTGTGATGCTTGTGGGCCTTTAGGGCCTGATTCTACGTCATACTTAACCGCTTGGCCTTCAGCCAATGTGCGGTAACCGCCGTCGCTTGCGATTGCAGAAAAGTGTACGAACACGTCTGCGCTACCATCGCTAGGAGAAATAAAACCGAAACCTTTAGATTCGTTAAACCACTTAACAGTACCTGTTGCCATGTAAATTACCTATATATAAATCAATGAAAATGTTTGATTGAAAATCATGCTGGGCAAATTTAAAGAGAAAAGCGAATGGAATTTCTGAAAAGTGCTGAATAACATGAAAAACTTACAGTAGAAGCCTCACGTTTGTATGGAGTGCTGTCTACTAGGAGTTGCATTATAGAGACTAATCCCCCGTATAGCCATTGAAAGTTTATAATGTGGTGTTTTCAGTAGGGATTAAGGATGCTGATTAGCAAGCTGTTTCAGCCGGGTGTGATTAAAAAATACAGGGAATTGATGGCAATATGATGTAGCGGAGACCTTGCCATTCATGCCGGTGCTGGCTGATGTTTTGTGCTAAGGGTGTTGATGCGTAACAATGTCTCATTGATCCTTTATCCAGTTTATAACTTGTTTTTTCTTACCATGAAAGACATGAAGATAATGAAGAAAAGAGGATTTGGCGATGTGTCGAATAAGGATTTCTAATCAACTTTACTGTAAATCTATTAAAGCAGGGACTAAAAAGTGTTGTTTTATAAAATCATCTCTATAGAAAACGCAGGAAGTCAATGCAGTAAATTCTTCAAACCCTTCATGCTCTTCATGGTAAAAACAAATGACATTCCCTGAAATCAAGGCCCCGTGCTAATCAGGAAAAGGTATTGATTGATAAACCGTTAATGATGGTTTCTACGGTCGGCGTTATTGTCATCGTGACGATCATTACTTCTATCGCGTTGTTGCTGATGTTTCTGGTAATTATTGCCCTGGCGGGGGATGGTATTGTGCTGATCATGACGTTCATGACGTTCATGACGTTCATGACGATCATGCTGATCATGCTGATCATGATCGTCATGATGTGGAGAATAGGCTCTGCCATGGCCTCCTTCATAATGATTTGGTCTTTCGCCGTAATAGTTTCTGTGCACAACGGTATATCCGCTGCTATAACCTCTATTATCAGGATAATACGAATGCTGCTGTGGATGATGGGCACAAGCGGAAAGCAGCAGCGCAAAACCGACGAGCAGTATTTTTTTAACGATGGTATTCATGCTTATAGTCCGTGATGGTTAATCCGAGCTAAAGAATATCCGGCATTCGATGAATGCCGAATGAACAAAAATAGTGTGATTACAGGTAATCACATGCACATAATTAAAAGGAATATCATGAAACACCAAGTAGTTGACGCAAGAATCACCCCTGAAGGCCGTCTGGATGTATTGTCCATGGCCGAAGTCACCAAATTGCTAGACACCAGTCAGGGCGGGTTGTACCGGTTGTTTCGCAATTGCTCGCTCGCGGTATTAAACTGCGGCAGCACCATGGATGACGGCAAGGAATTGCTGGAACGCTATCCCGATTTCGAGATACGCGTCGTTCAGGAGCAGCGCGGAATCAAGCTGGATGTCAAGTCTGCCCCCGCTCATGCTTTTGTAGACGGAAAAATGATCAAGGGCATCAATGAGCATTTGTTTGCGGTGCTGCGCGACATTATCTACGTCAGTGACGAGATCAATAATAATCCGAGGTTTGATCTGGACAGTTCGGACGGCATCAGCAGCGCCGTATTTCATATCTTGCGCAATGCCAATATTCTGCGCCCGATGACCACGCCAAATCTGGTGGTGTGCTGGGGTGGGCATTCAATCAGCCGTAAGGAATATGATTACACCAAGACCGTCGGTCACGAGATGGGGCTACGCGGGCTGGATGTTTGCACCGGTTGCGGGCCGGGTGCGATGAAAGGTCCGATGAAGGGAGCGACCATCGGTCACGCCAAACAACGGATAAAAAACGGCCAGTATTTGGGGATAACCGAACCCGGCATTATTGCCGCCGAATCGCCTAACCCGATAGTCAACGAACTGGTGATCCTGCCGGATATTGAAAAACGTTTGGAAGCCTTTGTTCGTACCGGGCATGGCATCGTGGTGTTTCCCGGCGGTGCAGGTACGGCGGAGGAGATACTTTATCTTCTCGGTATTCTGTTGCATCCTGATAATAAAGACATGCCGTTTCCGCTGATATTTTCCGGTCCTGACAGTTCAGCAGAGTATTTCAAGGAAATAGACCTGTTTATTGCGGGCACCTTGGGTAAATCGGCACAACAGCGTTACAAAATCATTATTGATAATCCGGTGCTGGTCGCTCGGGAAATGCATGCAGGCATCCAGCAGGTACGCCAATTTCGCAAAGAAAATGGCGATGCCTACTATTTCAATTGGCTGCTTAAGATCGACCATGGGTTTCAACAGCCGTTTATACCGACGCATGACAACATGAGAAATCTGGCCTTGCACAAGGATCAGGAAAATCATCAGCTCGCCGCGAACCTGCGCCGGGTGTTCTCTGGCATCGTGGCGGGTAATGTAAAAGACGAGGGCATACGCGCCATCGAACAATACGGGCATTTCGAAATTCGCGGCGATGAAGACATTATGGCGCTGATGGATTCGTTGTTGGCCTCATTTGTCGCACAACATCGAATGAAGTTGCCGGGGAAGAAATATTTGCCGTGCTATAAAATTGTCAAATAATGAGGGTTATTTGTAAGGTACGCTACGCGTACCTTTCCAAACAAGACGCTGCTGCATTCCCGCGTTTGAGCGTGGGAACGATACTTTTATGAAAGTCATCCTGACCGAAAAACCCTCAGTCGCTCGCGACATCGCCAAGTGCCTGGGAATCAACAATAAACGTGACGGCTATTTTGAGGGCAACGGCTATCAAATTACCTGGGCGTTCGGTCATCTGGTCGAATTGAAAGAACCGGATGAATACGACAAATCATGGAAACGCTGGTCGTTGGAATCCCTGCCCATCATACCGGAACCATTCGGCTTAAAAGCCCGAGGCGATGCCTCCGCGCAAAAACAGCTCAACATCATCAAACACTTGTTCAAAGCGGCCGATGAAATTATCTGTGCGACCGATGCGGGAAGGGAGGGGGAGTTGATTTTCAGGTACATCTTGTCCTGGACAGGATGCATCGATAAACCGTTCAAACGCCTTTGGATCAGCTCCTTAACCGACGATGCGATACGCAAAGGCTTTGCCGGCTTGCAGGAAGGTCGTGCTTACGACGGACTATATCGCGCCGCCAAATGCCGCAGTGAATCGGACTGGATAGTCGGCTTAAATGCCACTCGGCTGTATACGCTGAAGTTCGGTCAGCAAGGCAGCTTATGGACCATAGGCCGGGTGCAGACGCCGGTATTGGCGCTGATCGTGCAAAAAGATGCGGATATCAGTAGTTTTATACCCAAGGATTTTTGGGAATTGCATACGCTGTACCGGGATGCCGATTTTCAATATGTCGGCGGGCGATTCGATCACAAAACCGATGCAGAAACACGACTAAGCCAAATCGAGGGACGGGATTTTCAGATTACCGAGGTCAAAGGCAAGAAGGAAACACTCAGTCCGCCGTTATTGTACGATTTGACCGATCTGCAAAAAGACATGAGCATCCGTCATGGTCTGACTGCCGATCAAACCTTAAGCTGTACCCAGCAGTTATACGAGAAAAAACACGTCACCTATCCGCGTACCGACAGTCGTTGTTTAACCAACGACATGAAGCCGGGCATGAAACCCTTGTTAACCAAATTAAGCGCGAATTTTGGACCGCAGATTGAGCCGCTCAATCTCGATAAACTGACGCTGAGCAGCCGCATATTTAATGACGCCAAAGTCACGGATCACCATGCGATCATACCCACGACCCTATTGCCGGGTTCGTTGTCGGGTCATGAAGCCAAAGTCTATGAAGCGATAGTCCAGCGCTTTATTGCGGCGTTTTATCCGCCCTGCATCAAGCAAATTACTACCGTGCTAGGCGAGGTTTGTGGGGGCGAGGCTAGGTGTCCAGTCAGTGAGAAACCTGTTGGTCAAAGGGCGACTGAAGTCGCCCCCACAGCCGCAGTAAAATTTAAAACCACCGGCACGATCATCGAAGCGCCCGGTTGGCAGGTATTGTATAAAAACGATGCGGCTGGCCAGCGTTCCCACGCGGAGCGTGGGAACGAGATAAAAATCCTGCCCAACTTTGTCAAGGGCGAAACCGGCCCGCAACGGCCGTCGATCAGTCAGGGCAAAACCACGCCGCCAAAGCCCTATAACGAAGCGAGCTTGCTGAGCATCATGGAATCGGCCGGTAAAACCTGCGACGACGAACAACTCAAGGAAGCGTTAAAAGAAAAAGGCTTGGGCACGCCGGCAACCCGAGCCTCGATTATCGAGGTGTTAATCAAGCGCAACTATATTCAGCGGCAAAAAAAGGCCCTGTTAAGCACCGAATCGGGACGGCATTTAATCTCCATCATCGCCGACAACAGGTTAAAGTCAGCGGCCATGACCGGCGAATGGGAGGCCAAGCTCAAAAAAATAGAACACTACGATTACGACCCTGACCGGTTCATGGCCGAAATCATTCAATTTACCCAGAAAATAAAAGACGAGTCGGACAAGCCGCTTTACGATCAAAGCCGCTTCGGCGACTGCCCGTTGTGCCAAAAACCCATCATCGAAGGCAGAAAAGGCTACGGTTGCAGCGATTGGAAAGCCGGTTGCCGGTTTGTGCTATGGAAGGAGATGTATGGCGCGCCGGTTACACGTGACATGGCTTGCCAATTGTTACAAAACAGCCGAACCCTGCACAGTTACGCGATCAAGCTGGACGATGAGGTGTTTAATGCTCAATTGACGCTCAATAAACAGGGCGAAACAGGCTATGTTAAAGCCGAGTCAGGGCAGCGGCCAGTCGTAAAAGAAGCTCTTGCCGATTGCCCTCTCTGTAACGGAAAAATCATTGAAACCGCAAAAGCCTACAGCTGTAGCGAATGGCGTAGCGGCTGCAAAATGACGATCTGGAAAACCGTTGCGCATAAAAAAATCACTGTAGCGATGGCTAAAAAATTACTCGGCAAGGGCGAGACGGGGATCATAAAAGGCTTTAAGTCCGCTAAAGGCACAGAGTTTGAAGCCAACCTGAAACTGGTCGAGGGGAAGGTTGAAATGGATTTTGCGGGGCGTTAGTAACGTGCATCAAGTAAGTTGGCAATTTCAGCCAATTAAATGATGCACGTTCCTAGGAGGCTGTTCGAGCGTCGCTGGTATGCGCGTGAGTAATAACAGTTATTAAAATCTCGCTGTTTATTTATCTACTTTAATCGCCAGAAATATTGGATTGCCCTGACGCTGGATCAAAACAGCAACTGATTTACCTGCAGGGAGTTTTTTGACGGTTTTTTCAAAATCGGCTGCATCCCGGATGACGTTGTTCTGAATGCGTAAAATGACATCGCCACGCTGAATTCCGGCGTTTTTGGCGGGACCTTTAGCGACATCCTGCACTAATACGCCGTTTTTAGTCATCTGCAAAGCATCTCTTTGTGCATCGGTTAAATCAATGACGTTAACACCCAGTCGGTTACGGGGCAGTTTTGGCGCTGTTTTAGCGTCGGCCAATTTATTAATTTCATCCGGCAACAGACCGACTTTAAAGTCGATGGTTTTAATCTCACCTTGCCGGATGATTTTTAAGGTGGCTTTTTCATTAATCGGCGTTATGCCGACCATGGGCGGCAAAGCACCTGAACTGTCAATCGGCTGACCGTTAAATTCGGTAATAACATCGCCGATTTGCAATTCGGCTTTTTCTGCAGGACTGCCGGGCAGGACTTTGGAAATCAACGCTCCCAGTGGTTGTTTCATACCGAACGATTCAGCCAGTTCTCGGGTGACGTCTTGTATCTGAACACCTAGCCAGCCATGCGCCGCTTTACCGGTAGCTTTTATTTGATCGACAACATTCATCACCACGTCCATGGGTATGGAGAATGAAAGCCCCATAAAACCGCCGGTACGGCTGTAAATCTGGGAGTTGATGCCAACGACTTTGCCTTCCATATTAAACAACGGCCCGCCTGAATTACCCGGATTGATGGCTACGTCGGTCTGTATGAACGGTACATAGTTCCCGCCGGGCAAACTGCGCCCTTTGGCGCTGACGATACCGGCTGTCGCTGATTGCTCAAAGCCAAACGGTGAGCCTATTGCCAGCACCCATTCGCCTACCTGTAGTTTGTTGGGGTCACCAATGGTCACGGCGGGCAAGTCTTTAGCCTCGACCTTTAGTAGCGCAACATCGGTACGCGCATCGGAGCCGATGAGTTTGGCTGTCAGTTCTCGGCGGTCGGAAAATTTAACCACAATTTCATCGGCATCTTTTACTACATGATGATTGGTTAACACGTAACCGTCCGCTGAAATAATAAATCCCGAGCCTAAGGACGTTGTATCTCTGGGAGTATAGCCATCGCCCTGCTCATTTAAAAAACGTTTAAAAAACTCTTCCAGTTCGGGAGGTATGCCTTCCGGCAGCGGCGGCTGTTCTTCTTCAGGGGCATTTTCAGCCTCAGGCAGCGCTTTTTGGGTGGTGCTGATGTTGACCACGGCTACGCCACTGGTTTTTACCATTTCGGTAAAATCCGGTAATTGTGCTATTGCGCTTTGAGTAAACAAAACAATCAGAAAAAAATACCACTTAACATTCTTGAGCATAAAAATCTCCATTTACTACTTAATGAAATAACTTATATTAAAAAATAACGTAACTATTCAGCAGATGCTGACTTTATGAATGGAACACGGATAGCACTGCACGACGGGGTTGAATGGTTTTTTAAAAAGGCCGAAGCCAAGTTCGGCATATACTTTAATGGTGTTTCAATGATTTTATCGGTTATCGTAATGAACAGATTCTATTCTATCAGTCTACTCCGGGTCACCGGTGTACTATTTTCTAATTATTGAATAGTTGGGTATATTCTTCGCAGGAAATCCCCTTATTCCAAGTATTTGATATAAAATTGTGCTATCACACTAAAAAGCTTTATTATCCACCAATCACAACTTAAGCGTGTTAGTACATAATCTTCCTCTCATTTGCCCGGCTGGCTACCTTTAATCTCAATGCCCAATTCCCAAAATTACGATGTCCTTATTATTGGCAGCGGAGGCGCTGGCCTAAGCTTGGCTCTCAAGCTGGCGGATCATTCAATGCGTATTGCCGTGCTGTCAAAATTCGCCTTGACGGCGGGTAGCACCTATTATGCGCAAGGCGGCATATCCGCGGTTTTCGGTGCCGATGATTCTATTGAATCGCACATCGAAGATACGCTGGATGCCGGTGCCGGACTCTGTGATCCCGAAATTGTACGCTTGACTGTGACTCATGGTAAAAGTTCCATAGACTGGTTGAGGGAACAGGGTGTTGTTTTTACCGAGGAGCAGACCGCATCCGGGGAATCAAAGCTGCATTTAAACCAGGAAGGCGGGCATTCTCACCGCCGCATCGTGCATACCGCCGACGCTACGGGTAAGGCGGTGTCTTTATCGCTGATTGAACGCGCCCGGGAACACGCCAATATCGAGCTGTTCGAACACCATAATGTGGTGGAGTTAATTACCAGCTCCAAGGAAGCTAAAAAACGGATTTTGGGCGCTTATGTTTTAGACTCAACAAAGCAGCAGGTCAGGACGATAGCGGCTCGCGTCGTGGTTCTGGCAACCGGCGGCGCAAGTAAGGCTTATCTTTACAGCACCAACCCGCAAAGTGCAACCGGCGATGGCATCGCATTGGCTTGGCGCGCAGGTTGTCGCGTCAGCAATATGGAATTTATGCAGTTTCATCCGACCTGTCTTTATCATCCGCATGCACATTCTTTTCTGATCAGTGAAGCGGTAAGAGGCGAGGGCGGCAAGTTAATCCTGCCGGACGGCTCACCTTTCATGCAGGATTTTGATCCGAGAGAGGAATTGGCGCCTCGGGATATTGTGGCCCGAGCCATCGATCATGAAATGAAAAAACGCGGCATAGACTGTGTCTATCTCGATATTAGTCACAAATCAGAACAGTTTATACGCGAGCACTTTCCTACGATTTACCAGCAGTGTCTTGAGTTTGATATAGACATTACCAAGCAGCCTATTCCCGTCGTTCCGGCTGCACATTATACCTGCGGCGGCGTGTTGACCGACAGCTATGCCCGTACTGACATTGCCAATCTTTATGCGATAGGCGAAGTTGCTTGTACCGGTTTGCACGGCGCTAATCGAATGGCCAGCAATTCGTTATTGGAGTGTCTGGTGTTCGCAGAACGGGCCAGCGAGGATATTTTGCAGAACTTGCCCTGCATTTCGCCGCCACCGCCTATCCCGGATTGGGATGAGTCACAAGTTAGTGATTCCGATGAAGAAGTGGTTGTTTCTCACAACTGGGATGAATTGCGCCGTTTTATGTGGGACTATGTCGGCATCGTCAGAACGGATAAGCGCTTAAGTCGGGCAATGAATCGCGTCGAATTGCTTAAAAAGGAAATTGCCGAATATTACAGTAATTTTCGTGTGACCAGTGATTTGCTGGAATTGCGCAATCTGGTCATTGTCGCCGAATTAATCATCCGTTGCGCACAGCAGCGCAAGGAAAGCCGCGGATTACATTGCACGCTCGACTATCCTGAAACCGATAACAGCAAACCTGCACAAAATACAGTTTTGACACCGTGTCCGACTGACCGCCGTTGATGCGCTAAGGGTTCAACAGCGGTTTGATAGCCATTGCCGCTTGTTCGCAGTCGATAGCTGATTTCTCAACCCGCCGACGCAAAAAAAGCCCGCTGCTTAAGCCGTCTATATCACGAGAAACATATTCGTTGAGATCAGCGCATATCTGTTGCATATGTTGCTCAGCCTGCATCAATGCCTGGTATTTTTTGGCCTCCTCACTTTCCAGCATCATCATCACCTCACTGGTCATTCGATTTTGCAAACGGAAAATTTCTTCTACGTGATACTCAAACTCTTCAAGTGACTGACCGTTGGTGCCATACCCACTCAAAAACGGAACAGCGCAGCCTGATATTAATGAAGCAATAGTAAACAATACCAAGCTTCGATGAATAACCAAACTCTTCACATACATCATTTTATTTGTTAAACCATGCTTACAATATTCAATAATCGAACCACAATATACTATGAAATAAGCTTATTCGGGTGTAAAAAGATCAATATTTTTTAATTTTACGGCAATAGAACGCCTTATTTCCCCTCCTTGTTTTTTGTATTGCTCGCCCATTCTAGGTGTATACTTTATTAACTTTGTATCCATAAAAAATCAACAAATACGGTGTCAAACAGATGACTAAAAAGACAGCAAGCAAATATCTGCTTAACCTTGAAAAACATTTCGCCGCTGACAATCCGATATTACTGAAAGCCTCAAAAGTCTTTCAGGAGCTCGATCAAATTGAATATGATCTAGGGCTCATCGACATGGATGAAACGACTGCCAGTAAAAATTCATGGTGGCCAATAATTAGCTTCATTGGCGGCAATTCAACGGCTAAATCCCGGTTTATTAATCATTATCTGGCGGCGGATAGCCAGTTTTCCGGCATTCAAACAGCCAGCCATAAATTTACCGTGTTGCTGCATAATAATCAGTCCAACCCGACAACCTTGCCCGGTACTGCACTGGATGTAGACCATCGGTTCCCCTTTTATCAAATTAGTCATAAAGTCGAGCAGCAGCAAAAAGGCGAGGGGGACCGGATTAATTCTTATCTGGAATTAAAAACACTGAATAGCGACCGCCTGAAAAGTAAGTTATTTATTGATGCGCCCAATATCAGTGCAGCACCGCCTAATCCGGTTACGTCGCTGTTGACAAGACATATCATTGAAACTTCGGATCTGGTTTTTATTTTTACCGATGTCTTTGATTCAATATCGCCGCTGGTCGATGAGCTAATAGAAAGCATCATTTTCCATCAGGATTCCAATAAATTTGTTTATCTGATAGATAAGCCTGCAGCGATGATGAATTCGACTACAAACAGCGAAATCATCTCTTCATGGCAAAGAAAATTGGCCGGATTGGGATTAAATACCGGTCAATTCATGGTTCTGCCTGGCCAGGAAGGCAGTGTCAGTCCTCAAACCCCTGTCGACTTCTCAGCGATAGACCAGTGTATAGCCAATGTAGGGCATGACCGTACTTACCGCGTGTTGAATTCACTGGAAAAAAATATTCGTGAGATTAATGACGTGGTGATACCGGAAGTCAAAGAAGCTATCGTGAAATGGAAAGAGCGTGCAGCATTTTCCAGTCTGGTTGTGCTCGGATTTATTGCTACCCTGGCCATTTTCGCTGAAATACAAGCCGGTATTCTGGAGTTATTGCTAGATCCTATCATCGGGTCTGCAATAGTTATTACGCTGGTAGCAATCATGACGCCTATGCACATTATGTTCAGCAAGATCCATGCGAAATCAACAATCAATCAACTGAATAGACGTCAAAAAGAACTCCATTTAATGGAAAATTTAGCGGGTATTTTTGAAAAAAATATGACCTTCAGTCGCATGATGCTGCCGATCTCCGAACCCATCGGCTGGAATAAAAAAACAAAACTCCGCCTGACTCAGGTATCCAATAAAACCAAAGAACTGGTACAGTTATTGAATGATGATTTTAGTACCTATGATGGAGAATCCTTAACCAATGATTCGGATTAGGCGGGTTTTAATTAAATATGCTCATGTTCACCGGGGTATTTGTTACTCGGTGGATATAAACAGTTTGTAAAAGTAAAACTCTAGGTAGCTATGGAAGTTTTAAAGCAATACTTGCCGTTATGCTGGCTAAAAAACAACCCGTTGGAGTTGCCGAGATCACTCGGTTTTTTTAAACAGAATCTGTTGTTCTATTTCGTGATTGCGTATTTCATGCAAACCAACATGACTACCGACCCGCTGGAATCATTTGTTGAAGTTAGCATAGAGACGTTATTAGCACTGACATTTATAGGTGTGATGCTGTTCTTTAATAGGACGTTATATGCTTATATACAAGTGGCGACAGCGATTTTACTTTGTGCAAATATAGTCGCCCTCCCTCTCATACCGGTGTTGATTTGGCTAACCGTCAGCGAAGATATTTTAAGTTATTATTTTTTGGGGTTGCTTTTGTTGTGGGAATTTGTTTTGGTGACAAATATTATCAGGCGAGTTCTGTCCATCAATGTTTTCGCCAGTCTAATCTTGTCTTTGGTTTATTTTATCGTTTCTTATTTAGGTGCCTTTGGACTGGGGCAGCTGTTGTAACCAGTCTACCCCTGACTCGAAAACAGCCCGTAAGTTGGGTTGCAACTGCATGGACAGGAAATGATCCCGTCATTTCTCTGCATTCCCCACATCCCTGTGGGTTATGCAGGAGCGTTAGCCGTAACCCAACACATGGGTTACGCTAACGAGACTGTGAAAGTATTCGATATAGAAGAAATAACCATGAAGCACATGAAGAGCATGAAGATTTAATGCATTGATTGACTTGGTCTTTTCTTCATGTCCTTCATGAACTTCATGGTTAATAGTACTTTTTATGCCGTACTCATTCATTCTTTCATAGTCGCTAACGCTAACCCAACACACTACACGTCAGCGGCGTCACAAAGAAACCGGAGAAATCCCGACTGCTTTACGCAATTCCTGCATAAACGGCACGCTGACTGCGCGTGCTTTTTGAGCGCCTTCCTGCAATTGCTCTTCTATATGTTCAGGTGCCTGCATCAATGCCTCATAACGCTCTCTTGCCGGTGTGATATGTTCATTAATATACTCAAACAATGTCTGCTTCATTTCCCCCCAGGCGATGCCGTCTGCATAACGTTGGCGTATTTCAGCCACTTCGGCCTGGGTAGCAAAGGCCTGATAAATGCCGAATAAAGTGCAACCCTCGGGATCTTTAGGCTCGCCCGGTTCCAGTGAATTGGTTTTAATCTTGTTAATGAGTTTTCTTAACTTTTTTTCAGGCTCGAATAACGGGATGGTGTTGTTATAACTCTTGCTCATCTTGCGCCCGTCCATGCCCGCCAAGGTTGACGCATGTTCTTCAATGACCGCCTCCGGCAGCACAAAATGTTCACCGTAAATATGATTAAACCGTCCGGCAAGGTCTCTGGCCATTTCGATATGCTGAATCTGATCTTTGCCTACCGGGACTTTATTGGCATTAAACATCAGCATATCTGCGGCCATTAATATCGGGTAACTGAACAAGCCCATGGTGATGCCCTTGTCGGCATCGCCCTCGCCGCCCTGCTCATTTTCGGCAACCGCTGCCTTATAGGCGTGAGCTCTGTTCATTAGGCCTTTTGCCGCAACACAGGTCAACATCCAGGAAAGTTCCATGATTTCAGGTACATCCGACTGTCGATAGAAAACCGCATTTGACGTGTCCAGACCCAAAGCCAGCCAGGTTGCGGCAATTTCAAGGCTGGACTGTCTGACCCTTTCCGGCTCCTGGCATTTGATCAGCGCATGATAGTCGGCCAGAAAATAAAAGGGCGTGACATCTGCGTTCTTGCTCGCCGCAATGGCTGGTTTGATAGCGCCGACATAATTACCCAAATGCGGCGTACCTGTGGTGGTGATTCCGGTTAAAATGATTGCTTTATTCATTAGACGATACTCAGAAGTCTGTTTATTTAAGAGCTAAAAGTTGACACCATATTACCTAAATTCAGGTTAATATCCAGCGGAATAGCTCAATTTATAGCTCTATTGCAAATCATGCTCTATTATTTGCTTTTTATAGTAAACTTCGCAGCCAAGGCCATACAGCTCACCTAGTGAGCGCCATAACTGTAAATTTGACCGGAGAAATGACATGTTAGGGTATGATGAAAAACGAAATTATATTCGAATGGAAATAGACTGTGAAGTTACCTACAGACTTGCGGGTTCAGATGAGTTATATCAGGGACGCTGTTCATCCATCAGTGGCGCCGGCGTTTCATTTATTGCCGACCGTTCTTTTGATACGGGTAAAGCAATGGAAATAAACGTCGTTCCCCAAAATACACTCACTCCCTCGATGACCGCTTTTATCGAAGTTATCAGAAGTACCCAACAGGACGACGGCAGCTACGAGATTGCCGCCACCATAAAGAGTATAAAAGGGGACTAAAATTCATGTCCATTGCTTACGTTTATCTAGGCAAGGCTCCTGTTATTGATTATCACTAGAACTGCTTGTATTTTAATTATGTATACGATTACCAAAGAGGTGTATTTTTGTTATGGACACCGGTTAATGAATCATCCCGGCAAATGCCGTAATTTACATGGACATAGCGTTAAGGCCTCGATTTCCATAGAGCAGGAACAGCTTAACGACCAAGCCATGGTCTGCGATTTCTCCGATATTAAGGACTGTGTTGAGGCCTACATAGATCTACAGCTCGATCATAATTTCCTGCTGCATAAAGATGACCCGATCATCCCCATGCTCATTGCAAACAAGGAGCGCTTTCTTGCCCTTGACGAACATCCCACCGCAGAAGTCCTGAGTAAAATGATTTATCAGCATCTCAAACAGGCCGGTTTTAACGTTGCTCAGGTGGTGTTATGGGAAACCGCCAGCGCGGCAGCCTGCTACCGGGAAAGCTGATATCGATCATGAGTTTTGTCAATCCGGTCAACAAATCAATCTGCCTGGAACAAGTCTGCGAATCAAACTATCAAAAGTTATTTAAGTTAATTCCAGATTTAATGGTGTTTAAAGAAACAGCCATTGGTCTTGCCCCTCATCATACGACGCTGCATCTTGAAATCATTGAGCGTACGCCGCATACCTTAACCGTAGAACTTAGTCACTGTTTTAATAAAAACAGGGATGAATTTATGGCGCCCGCTGTAAAAATCAGGGTTTACCTGGATGCACAACTGGCCGAAGTATTAAGCGATCATGCCCGAGCCGGTGTGGCGCAAGTTTTTAAAGATCCCGGATTAAGCCGTGAAATCATGAATTACAAATGGCGATTAAATTATTTTTTGCAAAAATGGTTGGATCATTGTTTAAAAAATGACTATCTATTCAGCCCTAACGTTGCAAAGTTAGTATTAGCTTAAGCCGTTCGTGGGGTAAGCCTTGTCGAATCGCTCTTTTAAATAACTATTCGCTAATGCGCAAAAAAAACTCATCGCTCAGCCTGCTTAAATTATTGCTCCGCTTATTCAGCTTAGGCCGCAAACATCCGGTATTGCTGCTGATTATTCTTGTCATTGGCTTGGGCGGCTATGGTTATGAAGTCAAAATTGCCCGTCCCGCATTGCTTTATCAAGGCGTGCCGCAAGTCCGCGATGCCCGAAACATCGATACCTGGTTTCGTATATTGCGCAATCATGGCTTTATCCTGGGTTATTCGGATTTGCGCGGTAATCCGCTGTGGGTGGAGTATGCATTGACCACGGAAGCCAGTACGCCGTCCTTAAAGCGCCCCAATCGCTTTGAAACCGACTGGCGTGGCATCAATCGCGTCAGTCACGACAGCTATCAAAAAAGCGGTTACGACCGAGGACACATGGCACCGAATTACGCGATCAGTCATCTGTACGGCAGGGAAGGTCAGACCGACAGTTTTTTGATGACCAACATCACCCCGCAAAAACCCAAGCTCAATCAGCAACTGTGGCAGCGTTTGGAGGAGGCGGAAATAAAGCATTTTGCCAAAGTATTCGGCAAAGTGTGGGTGATTACCGGTCCGGTTTTTAGCGGGACGGTTGAGCGCTTGAGTTCGGATTGGACGGTGGAAATACCGGATGCATTTTACAAAATTTATATCACCGAAGCTGCCCCCGGAAAGCAGTCTATTGCTCTGGCCTTTTTAATCCCGCAAACGGTCAACGGCAAAGAGCCGCTGGCGCAATTTGTGACCAGCATCGATGTCATAGAAGCGCAAACCGGCCTGGATTTTTTTGCCCGACTGGATGATCGCACCGAAGCGGCTTTGGAGGCGGCAGTTAAGCCGCAGCCATGGAATTTTCAAGCCGTCAGCAAGCTGCATCCACATCATTAACGGCAGTTAGTATGCAGACCGTCAACAACACGTTCATCAAAATAAAATGGCGGGGGTTCTCGGCAACTACCCGATGTAGTCGTTCGAACCTTGTCGCAACCAATCCTTAATCCTCAGGCTGCATTTTGGGTAGAATCCAATAAACAAACATTTGTTGATCTGGCTCAATTTTTTTATTGCACACTTTGTTTAAATAGCCGCACGTTGATGCCAATCAACTGTTGTCCTTAATCAATAGATGGAGAGTTACTATGAGTGAAATACAAGAAAAAGATAATTTCTGGATTTATGTAGCCGGCCTTGTTGTAGCCGTGGTTGTTACTGTGGTTATGATTAAAAGCGGTGAGCATGATAAGTACGAATCAGCAGCAAAAGCAATCGCTGAAGATTCCTCTCATTCAGCGTATAGAAACTAAAGGGCTTTCTCCTCTTAGCCGTAGTTTTCGTTTTACCGCATATAGCGCAACTTAAAGCCTGCCTGAGTTGTGTTGCCTGCGGAAGTTTAATTAAATCCTCGTAAGTCTGGGCTGTTTAGTGATCAAGTTGTATAGAAGCTAAACAGCCCTTTTTTGTTTGTTATTTTCAATTGTTTGGATTTAACCTCTATCAGCTTCCGCGCTTGAAGGAGATGAATGATCCGGCTGACCGTTTCATGCGCGATTCCCAGATAATTTCCTATTTCTTCCCGTGACATGCTCAGGCGAAATTCCAGCTTGGAGTAGCCTCGTATTCTCAAACGATCTGAAATATGCACAATGAAGCAAGCTACGCGCTCTTCAGCAGATCGGCGACTTAGCATCATCTTTTGTACTTGAGCATCAAATTGATTACAGGATCTTTGCAGCAACACTTGGCTTAAACCAGGGGTATTGATGGCCAATATCTCTATTTTATAGGCAGGCAAATGGCAATAATTCACTGTCTCTAATGCTATAGCGGTACAGTTATGGATTTGCGACGACAAGCCGTCAAATCCAAGTAATTCTCCAGGAAGAATGAAATCAACGACCAGCTCATTGCCATTCTGGTCAAAACTCAGTAATTTGGCGCTTCCGGAACGCAAGGCAATTATTCCCCTGAATGGGCTGCCGACATGATATATAGCCTCACCCTTTTGACGTATATTGTTTCGATTGACCAACAAGGCGAGTTCACCCACTTCCGACCGAGGTAGTCCTTTAGGAATGCACAAATTATCCAAGTTACAGTTTGCGCAAGTGACTGCTGTTTTAGTGGTTGATGAAGTGGACGTTGTTGAATTTAGCATTATTTTAAAACGGGAAAGAGAGTGCTGAGATAAAAAGTAAATTAATTAAAATTTAACTTGGTCACAAGAAATCCGTATGCACTTTCTGATGACCAACTTATCGGAGGAATTCATTATCTCATCTAAAAGCATATAAATTAAATGGTATTTCTCTTGTTCGCCGCAGCATAGCGGGTATTCCGCTGCAGTTAGTGATGGCAAGCATCATCCGGCTATTTTTGCCCAAGGTGACTATTTGAGTGAAATAACGCATCCTTGTTACTATCAACGTTTTGCCGATGCTATCGATAGCGAACTTTGTAAGACCGTTAACATATGAGATGCATTTTAAATCGACAGGAAGTATTTCCTGCAGGCTATTTTTTCTGCATTGCCGCTTCAATTTGCTTGCATAAGGTTTTCAAGATCTTGATTCGTGCAAAGTTTTTGTCGTTGGCTTCCACCAGCGTCCACGGCGCAATTTCGGTGCTGGTGCGATCAACCATATCGCAGACTGCATGTTCATAGTCATCCCATTTGTCACGATTGCGCCAGTCGTCTTCGGTAATCTTGAAGCGTTTAAAACCGATTTTTTCGCGCGCATTGAAGCGCTCAAGTTGTTCATCCTTGCTGATCGCCAGCCAGAATTTGACCACCACAATATTGTGGCGCACCAACTGAGCCTCAAAATCATTGATTTCGCTGTAAGCACGCATCCAATCAGCTTTTGAGCAAAAACCCTCAACACGTTCGACCAATACGCGGCCATACCAGGAGCGATCAAAAATCAGTACCCGTCCGCGTCGGGGAATGTGCCGCCAAAAACGCCATAAATAAGGTTGGGCTCGTTCTTCCTCGGTCGGTGCGGCAACCGGAATAATATTGTAGTAACGCGCATCCAGGGCGCTGGTGATGCGGCGAATGGCGCCGCCTTTGCCGGCGGCATCATTGCCCTCGAATAGGGCTATTACGGTGATGTCCTTAAACTTGGCTTCGCGGGTCAGTAACGCGAGCTTGCCCTGATATTTTTCCAGTTCAGCTGTAAATGTTTTCTTGGTAATCTTCTGGTTGAGATCGAGTGTCTTTAAAACGTCAAGTTGGTCAATTGAGGGCAGCGGGGGCGGTGCAATAACTTCTAGCGTTTTGTTGTCGACATCGTCCAGGCGTCTGCGTATCGCGTCGAGAATCACCTTGCCTATGGTCAAGCTGCGGTAGCGCGGATCGTAGCCCTCAACGATAGTCCACGGAGCTTCAGCCGTGCTGGTGTGCCGTATCACGCTTTCATGCACGATACGGAACTTGTCGTATAGCTTGAAATGCTTCCAGTCGCGATTAGTCACACGCCAGCGGGTTTCCGGATTTTTCTCCAGCAGTTTCAAGCGTTTTTCCTGACGGTCTTTGGATAAATGCATCCAGAACTTAAGCATCAATGCGCCTTCGTCGGTCAGCATCTTTTCCAGGCGTTTGGCGCGCTCCATACTTTGGTCAAGATCAGCCGCCTTGGTGCTACCCGTCACGCGATTGAGAATCGGCCAGGTATACCAGGAACCGAGAAATACGCCGATCTTGCCTTTAGGCGGAAGCTCACGCCAGAATCGCCACATCATAGGCCGATCAAGCTCCTCATCCGAGGGTTCGCCCATGCCGTGAGTTTGGATAAAACGCGGATCCATCCATTCATTGAGCAGGTTGACGGTCTCGCCCCGTCCCGCGCCATCCAGGCCGCCAACCAAAATAATGACCGGAAATTTAGCCAGCTTTGCCAAATCAATCTGCGCTTCCAGCAGCGCCTCGCGCAGTGTGGGCACTTCCAGATCGTAAGTTGCTTTGTCTATTTTGTGTCCAAGCTCTGCCGATTCAAACATGACGATCTCCCGGGTGGTTTATCCGAAAATCAAATACAAAGATTATAGATGCTATCATTTAAGTTTATTGTTAATAAAGCAACGGCATCTCGATTGATTTTTCGACGAGCTGTTGCGGCGTTAACAGCATCATGAAGACCTCATCAAAAACCGGTTCATATCCGCGATAATATTTCTTCAATCGGTTAAACCCTCTATAATGTCTCGCATACAAGGACTACAGGGCATGCACCCATTCTATGACTGATTTGAATAACGCGCTTTCAACACGCTTGGATCAACTGAACGCAAGCGGCCAGCAGCAGTTGCTTTGCGGAGGACTTAAAGGGATAGAGAAAGAAAGTCTGCGCATAGCCAAAGACGGGTTTATTGCCCAGACACCCCATCCCAAGGCATTGGGTTCCGCGCTGACGCATCCGTGCATCACTACCGATTACTCCGAAGCGCTGATCGAATTGATTACCCCGCCGTTTGCCGATATAGAAGACTCGCTGGGCTATTTGCACCGCACACACCAATTCGTTTATCAGCATCTGGATAATGAAATGCTGCTGAGCGCCAGTATGCCTTGTGGCATTGACGGCGACCAAAGCATCCCTATTGCCGAATACGGATCGTCCAACATAGGCAGGATGAAGCATGTTTACCGGCACGGTTTATGGCATCGCTACGGCAGAACCATGCAGTCCATTGCCGGCATTCATTTTAATTATTCCGTGCCTGAAGCTTTGTGGCCGGTTTTGCATCAACAACAAAACAGCCGGTTGAATCTGGAACAGTTTACAGCCGATGCCTACTTTGGCTTAATCAGGAATTTCCAACGCATGGGCTGGTTAATTCTGTACTTATTCGGCGCATCGCCAGCCATTTGCAAAAACTTCTTCAACAGTCGCCCGGCATTAATGGCGCAATTTGAAGAATTCGACCACGGCACACTTTATCATCCTTATGCGACGTCGTTACGGATGAGCGACATCGGCTACAAAAGTAAAAACCAAGCTAACCTGAGAATCGATTACAACTCAATAGACGGCTATGTCAGCAGCTTGAGTGCGGCCATTAATACGCCTTATCCCGAGTACGAAAAAATCGGTACGCTGGTCGATGGCGAATACCGTCAACTGAATGGCAATATCCTGCAGATTGAAAACGAGTTTTACAGCACTATCCGGCCTAAACAAATTACCGAATCCGGCGAAAAACCGACCCTGGCGCTTAAACGTCGCGGGGTTCGTTACGTTGAAATGCGCTCCCTGGATTTGGATGTGTTTAATCCTATCGGCATCGATGAAGATAAAGCCCGTTTTATAGAGGCGCTGCTGCTCACCTGTTTGTTGCAGGATAGTCCGAAAACTTCAGATCAGGAACATCAAGTTAACAACGCCAACCAATTGGCCGTTGCCCATTACGGCAGAAAACCGGGGTTGGAACTTGAGCTAGGTCAGCAGAATATACCGTTGCAGGAATGGGCAACTGAAATCCTGGAATCCATGCAGCCGGTATGTGCCATTCTCGATCAAAATGATGCGGATAAATCGTATAGTTCAGCGTTGGCAAAACAGCAGCGGCTAGTCGAAAATCCAGATTTAACAGCCTCTGCACGAATACTGGAGCAGATGACGCAGCTTCAACAGCCGTTTGCCCGTTTTGCATTAAACACCTCTGCTGAACACGCGCAGTATTTTAAAAGTAATATACTGGATGAAAACAACAGCCGACAATTTAACGAAATGGCCGCAGAATCCCTTGCCAAACAGCAAGAAATCGAAAGTAAAGATCAAATACCGTTTGATGAATTTTTGAAACAGTATTTTTTGCAAGCGTAATTGGATCCAGTTACAAAGCCGTATGGCGTAGCAACAAGGAAAACATCATGACACTCTTCAACATAGAGCAACTACAAGCCGAACTGGATCATAAAAATCCGCGCGTCATACTGAAAAAGGCGTTAGAGCTGTTCGATAATATCGCCATCTCTTTTAGCGGTGCAGAAGACGTGGTACTGATCGATATGGCCTTGGCTATCAGAAAAGACATACCGATTTTTTCCCTGGATACCGGACGCTTGCATCCTGAAACCTATCGTTTCATAGAAAAAGTCAGGAAACATTATCACATCGATATTGAATTATTGACGCCGGACAGAGACGTACTGGACAGCTTCGTTAAAAACAAAGGTCTATTCAGTTTTTATGAAGATGGACATCAGGAATGTTGCGGTATCCGCAAGGTTGAACCGTTAAAACGCAAACTGGCGCAGGTAGACGCCTGGATTACCGGTCAACGCAAAGATCAAAGTCTGGATACCCGGCAAGCCGTTCCCGAAGTACAGATAGACACCGCCTTTTCCACCGCCGAGCATCAATTGGTTAAATTCAATCCCTTGCTGAACTGGAGTTCGGCGCAGGTCTGGGATTATATTGAAGCCTACCAGGTTCCTTATAACGAATTACATCAAAAAGGCTATACCAGTATAGGCTGCGAACCCTGCACCCGTGCCGTACTGCCCAATCAACATGAAAGGGCCGGTCGTTGGTGGTGGGAAGAGGGAACAAAAAAAGAATGCGGATTACATGCGGGAAATTTGAAAAAGTAATTGTCGATAGATGATTGGGTCGTTGTGGCAATAATACTGGTTAGCCAGTCAATTTGACATATGTTGAAGCAAAAAAAAAGCAACTTACCAAAGGTAAGTTGCTTTTTTTTGTATATGGCGGAGAAGCAGTCCGCCCAACTGTAATTCAGCAAGATTCAATAAGTGCTTAAATCACTATTAAATAACAGCAAGTTATAAAAAGATTGTTCAACGATATTCATTAAAATATACTGTAATCCAGCGCCAAAGGTGGGGCAAGAGGTGGGGCAAGGATTGGGGGTATAGCATGAGCAGAATTAAAAATAAGTTGACAGCGCGAACCGTCGAAACAAAAAAAACACCGGGTTATTTTTCAGACGGTGGAAATCTGTATTTAAGGGTGAGCCAAAATTTAACTAAAACCTGGGCGCTTTATTATAAAAAGGACGGTAAGCGCGTCGAGATGGGCTTGGGTTCAGTAAGTGATATGACCTTGGAACAGGCGCGAGATAAAGCGGACCTTTTGCGAAAACAGCTAAAGAGCGGCATTGCTCCATTAATCGAAAGGCAGCGCCAAGCCAACGAGGACAAAGCACAACGAGCCAAGTTTATGACCTTTCAGCAATGCGCGGATGCTTATATCAACGCGCATAGAGCTGGATGGAAAAACCCAAAACATATTCAACAATGGCAAAATACGCTTTCACAATACGCTTTCCCTGTATTCGGAGATTTGGACGTTAAAGCCATTGATACCGGATTAATCACAAAATGCCTTGAACCGATTTGGTTAACCAAGAATGAAACAGCTGGGCGGGTACGTGGGCGTATTGAATCCATTTTAGATTGGGCTACCGTTCACGAATATCGAGGGGGCGTGAACCCTGCACGATGGCGCGGCCACCTTGATAAGCTCCTGGCTAAACCAAGCAAGATTCAAAAAACCGAACATCACAAGGCGCTTCCTTATACAGAGGTCAGCGGGTTTATTGGGCAGTTACACCAGCAGAACGGAATAGCCGCTCAATGTCTTGAGTTTACTATTTTGACAGCAGCAAGAACCGGGGAAACCATCGGCGCTACTTGGGATGAAATAGATTTGGACGCGAAAACCTGGACTATTCCAGCGGTTCGAATGAAAGCAGAACGGGAACACCGGGTGCCATTAAGCGGCCATGCTCTAAATATCCTGAATGAAATGGCAGCTGTTCGCCTTAATAATTATGTTTTTCCCGGCAATAAAAAAGGCTTGAGCAACATGGCAATGCTGGCGGTATTAAAACGCATGGATCGGTCTGATATTACGGTGCATGGTTTTCGTTCAACATTCCGAGACTGGGCGGCAGAATCCACGGCATATCCTGGCGAAGTGGTAGAAATGGCGTTAGCCCATGCCATTAAAAATCTAACTGAGGCAGCATATCGACGTGGTGACTTGCTGGAAAAGCGCAGCCGGTTAATGGAAGAATGGGCGCGGTTTTGCAATACCCCAAGGCAGAGTGCTGATGTAGTGCCGATTAATAAAATGGCGCTCAGGTGATAGCGTTTAAGAAGATCGGGTAACTCATACTGATGCTGGAGCAATGCGAAAAACTGCAATCCTGATATAATTATTCAACCGGATAGGCTTAGCGGCTAATAAGTGGGATTCGTCCCCCGCTTCCGGTTATTCCCTTTCAGGACGGCTTACGCTTTGACGGAGTGTTATCTGTGGCGGATGATCTTGATACAAGCTGGTTTGATTTAAAAAATTACGAAGAATTAAAAATTAAGTCGTTTGAGGACTGGGCAATTCTGCTTAATGATCGCTGGATTTTTTATAAGACTGTAGAAAAATACGAGAATTATGTTCTTCCGAATAACATCGTGGATGGTAATTTGTTAGTGTTCCTTGACAATGCAGTAGCTTGTTTGAAGGAAGGATTTTCTTCAATTTTTATTGATGATAAGCCAAAATTTCCACGGAGTTCAGTTTGTGACTTAACACTATATGAGGTATGGGATATGGCTCAGGACGAGCGCCTTATTCATATACAGCCGGATAGATGCAAAGATGAGTTTGTAGAAACAATTGCCTTTGAGTCTTACGGCATTGACAACTGGGAGCGAAAAACAAGAGTAACTATCAATTTATCGGCAACCGACGAACAGATTAAAAACGATTTTAACCGTTGGCTGATAGATTGCCGACAGGTTACTGGTATTGAGTCACAGAAAAAGCTATTTACTCAGGATGATTTTGATTACTGGATTCGTTATGGCGTTATTCCATACCTTGATTTATTACTTATTGCAAAAATTGAACGTAAAAAAATCACCCAAAATAAATTAGCTAAACTAATTTTTCCCGATGAATATAATGTTGATATTGTTGGTCGCTTACGTCAAGTCACCAAGCCAGAGGCAGAAAGGTTAATTAGTCAGGAAATACATAGAGCGTTACAGTCTCAGTTAGACTATGAAAAAATAGGGATGAAAAATATCCAATATTATCCCGGTACGTAAAAACACTTATATTGTCCCGTTGTGAATTACCCCTAATTCCATCTCTTCAAATAGAAAAAAATATGCCTATAATGCAGAACCTTGTTAATCAACGAGGTGCAAAGCATGTCTGTAAAAACCAACCCGCAAAAACCACGAAACAAAATCACATATACTCCCGCACCGTTACCCATTGAGGGTTATGTTCGCTTGCCTTCCGTTCTTGCTGTTTTGGGTATTTCAAGAACAAGTTTTCACAACGGCATAAAAGCAAAAATATACCCGGCTGGAAAACTACTATCCCCGCGATGCCGAGTTTGGGATGTGTCGGTCATTCGTTCCTTACTGGCTTCAATTGGCGGTGCATCATGAGCCTATCTACAAAACCAAAGTATGAAGTTTTCGCCGTCAATGACATTGAAATTACCGTTGATGTTTCTTTGCTGCTAAAAAGCGAGGAGCTTTATTTTAACGCGACGGATATAGCCAAGCAGTTTGGAAAATTACCCGCTGATTTTTTACGGCTTCAGTCCACTAAAGAATATATTGAAGAGATTATTAACGATTCTGGAAACGGGATTTCCCATAACGAGAATTTAATCAGAATAACCCAAGGTGGAAAATATCAAGGCACTTGGTTGCATCAAGAGCTTGCCTATGAGTTTGCCGGATGGTTAAGCGCGACATTCCGGCGCAACCTGCACAAATGGGTTGATAGTCGCCTGAAAGAAGAGCATCAACGCCAACAACAACGGCTTGAACTAAGGACAGGATTCTTACCGCTGACCAACGCAATTCAGGCGGCGCACCCAGACCTTAAGCCTTATCATTTCAGTAACGAGTGCGACCTGATTAACCGCTTGGTGACGGGTATGTCCGCCAAGAAATTCAAACAGACTCGCGACATAGAAAACGTCCGGGACGGATTGACCTCCGCCGAGTCACAGTTGATGGATAAACTCCAGATGCATAACACCAGCTTGATTGAGCTTGGTTTTAGTTATGAAGAGCGTAAATGCTTATTTATGAAGCAGGCCGATAAACAGAGCATGGCTGACGGCAATCGGGTTAAAACTTACAAGGCATTAGGTAGCTGATATGGCAAAACCACTAATAAAGCAGCGGTACATTGCCCAGAATATCGACATGATTAGAAGCCCAGCGTATGAGTCTTTATCTGGAAATGCAGTTAAGTTAATGATATTAATACAGACTCAATGGCGACAATATGAGCCTGTAGCCTACAGCATTAGCGAAGCCCAGAAAAGGATAGGTTGCTGTCGTGGAAGTGCGCAGAAAGCTTTTCAAGAATTAGAGTCTCATGGATTCATTAAGTTGATTCTTGATGCTCATTTTCATAAGCAACTGGCTAGACGGTGGCGCATCACTTTTCGTGATTATAACGACCAGAAGCCTACCGATGATTGGAGGAAATGGGTAGCTGAAAATTAAATAGGTTGTTCGTTATATGAACGCTACGTGTCGTATAGTGAACTCTTCATGCCGTATGGTGAACAACTGTTCATATAATGAACGCTGGCTTATATGAATCAATGACTTATATATGTCAATTTTAGGTTTAGTGTTCATTATACGGGATGTACCTATTGTATTTACCATACACCACCATTATTCATTGCAGCATTATCAAGTCAGTCAGCAAGATAAATGGGGCAAGGTTGTAGCAAGGGTCGGATTCAACAATCACTAGCTCAAAACTCAACCCTGTGAACAATTTAACCCTAATGTGATACAAAGGGTACAGATTCATATTTTAAGTCTGTGAGCCAGTCCTGGCGCGGTATACTGAAGTGAATGGCTGTATACAAGACCGTTACCGAACCCCAACCACCTACAAAGCAATTATTACGTCTACGAGTGTGGCTGATGTATCCACCTACCCCTTGGTTACCACCCTAAGATAAATCACGAACGCAGATTTTGCGCCAGTAAAAAAGGTCGGGCTACCCTTACAAATCCATTGCCAATTTTAAGGTAGTAATTAGTGTAATATTCAATATTGAGTGCAAGTTGTTTCCACTGATTTTGAAAGTGATGAATACGCGGAATTACAGTGTGCCGTTGTTGGCTGATAAGATGGAACAGGAGCTGATTGTTGCCGACCTTGACTATATCCTTGAGCAGCAGCGCCTAATAGTTGAACGCCAGAACCTAAGACTTGCAGTAAGGTCGTGCCGCTACCCGCTTCATTTTGCTGCTGTACTGGTTGTTTGACAAATGATTTTCCACAAGCGATTCCCCATACAATTTCTGCTGAACTTCCATGTTCGATTGATTTCCATTGACCAGGTTGATTAGATTCGGAATGAACAATATCACCTTTACCCATGTTGCCAGATAACACTGAGCCAGCCAGTGGTCGAAATTGATCTTCCTTGCAGTCGTATTCCATTTGAATCTTAGCTGACAAAAATCTCATTCCATTAATTTCCTTGGTTTTTTTAAAGTCACCTAATGTCCACATTTTCACTAGATAACCATTTTCTTGAATAGAGCCTTGATCATAATAGACTATTTCTTCATCACTTGAACCAACCATAGTCCAATGCTCCAATGCACCATTCATTGAAGTCGAGCTGCTTGCGGGAATTTTTGGTTCAGCTTGTGCAGTCTGTTGGTTTACGTAAGCTTCTTGTTGGTCGGCTTCCTTAGCTTGCTGATTTGCAAAACGTTTCATTAATCTAAGAACACATTTCCCGTTGGCTGGTGTCTTCATCTTAAAGCCAATCTCTGCACACTGTTCTTGCAATATCCCCATGTCTACAGCATAGCTATCATTAGCTAGTAGAAATAAACTGGTAAAACAGAAAATAATCAGCTTGTTACTAGGCTTATAGTTGTTCATATTCATCAACTTATTTGGTGTCATTGAGTTGCAATACGCAATTGCCGAAATCTGTACTGCCAACCTTAAAGCCCAACTCTTTGCATTGAGCCTTAAATCCATCGAGAGGTACTCCTTGCTTTTGTCTTTCAGCTTTCAAATCCTCTTTTGCCTGTAACTCCCTGAGCTTTGATTCTTCTTTATCGCGCTTAACTTGCACGATTTTTATTCTTTCTTCCTCAGCATGGCTGGCTTTTTGGGACTCTGCCAATGACTTTTTTATTGGCCTAAAGTCATGAGTTAGCACAACATTAATTTTTCTGTCTTTATAAAGATTTTGCTCTTGTGATCCCAGCAGATCACAATCCAAACAGGTAATCTTAAGAGTTGTATTTTTGGTTAACTCAGTGTTTGATATTGCTGAACTTAGATCAATCTCGGAGGGCTTTTCCCTTCCTTTATCATCAAGAACAAATTCATAATCCTTATCAAAACCTGAAACTAGGATTCTGTGGCTCTTCTGAATATCTTTCCATTCAGATTTACCTGTTTTTACTTTTCTTGTTTTGTCTGGTTCTGAACTCAAAAAAGTACTTTCAGTACATCCAAATGTAAAAGCATTCATTGTTGTTGGATTGAACAACCACACGAATATCCCTACTGGTGTGAAAGTTCCGGTGAACGGATGCGCTTCGTATCGTGCCTGAATCGTTGAATTTACAACTGGTGCGGAATACTGCTCAAACAAACCGCTGTCAGTTATTTTTAGCGTTAAATAAACCTTATTTAAATTTGCTGATTCAATACCGCTAAAAACTTTTAATGGTGTTAGTTCATAAAACTCACTTTTTTCAGAGGTTTCTACTTTTATAACTTCTTTATCTATGCTTGTAGTCCTGCCAAATTTTCTAGTAGTTTCAGAAGAATGTTTGCAGATGTCTGGATCTTCTTTAGTATTTGTCAATGCACATCCACCAAGCAATAGAGCCATAACTGCAACATAAAATAACTTCATTTCAATTCCTTTAATTGTTAATAATGCATCCAGCCCTAGAGTGTTAATGGGCATGAAAATTATAAAAGTCACTATTATTCAGTTTTGTAATTTTTAGTCTCATAACTCTCAACCTTAGCGGTTGAATCCACTCTAATCGAAGTAGCCCATACTCCAGTCTTCAACCACACTCTCATAAAGACAACCTTTCCTTTGTCAAACACCTGAGTGGTAATTTCTCTGATCATAAAGGCAAACATGCTTACATCAGGATCAACGTATATATCGTGAGACCCAGGATCAACCAATACCTTCAATGGCGTCTTTGGAGTTACTTTACCAATCAATTGCTTATCAAGAAAGACATCACAAGACCCAGATATACATCCTTCCTCATGATAAACGATCAAAGTTGATTTATCCTGTGATAAAGATGTTGAGCCAATTGGAACTGATATGGTTGGTATACAGCCGCTCAATAGGAGCAAGATAAAAAGCAATACGGTGAGCCTTAGTCGTTTTTTCATTTCAATCCCTATAATTATTAAAAGTGCATCTAGCCCAGGTTCTTAATGGGATGAAGTAAGCAAAACTTGAGGGAGTGTAGTTCATGAAAAGGTCTAACGCCTAGACCTTTTCACATTGCAAGCGCATGATTATGCGAATTTAGCAGGCAAGATGCACGCTAAAGACTAAATTTGATCGAAAAACGCCACAGTCCAGAATGGAAATAGCAGAACCAAAGACGATGCAGGATAGCCCCCATACCCCGCTTTTCATTTTGGCAAAAGTGAAATCAGAATACCGACTTTAGACAAACTCAATTTTTAAGAAAAATGCGTACCAATGGGATTGGCAGCAGGATTAGGTAATCGGAATTGAAGATTTTGTTTGGAGTACAGGAAAAGATTAGCGCGGGGTAAGACCTGCTTTTTTGTTAAACAGTAATAAAACTGCGTAACGGATACTTTTTTTATTTGCAGTATTGGCAGATGTTGCCGTTGGATTGTTCAATGAGATTCAATACGAGCCACCGTTCAAGGTGGGGCAAAAGGTGGGGCAAGCAGGCATAAAAAAACCGATTGTCTTTAAAAAACAATCGGTTATTTCGTGTATATGGCGGAGAAGCAGGGATTCGAACCCTGGGAGGGGATAAACCCTCAACGGTTTTCAAGACCGCCGCTTTCGGCCGCTCAGCCACCTCTCCATACCCGGCGTATTATATATAATGTTATATTTATTGCAATAGTAATTCTTTATTTAAGGCAGATATTACGCTCTTTGAAGCCTGACTAAAGGAATGCATTTTGAACGGTTTCATAACAAACTCATTGTCGGCGTTTGTCTTATTGGACATGCATTGCGGTTTTCAGTTCTTGCGGTAATGAATATCAACGACTGTATACCGAGCTTCTTTAAGCTCGTTTTTAATGGCGACTTCATCATCAAAATTTTTTTTAAGTAGCGCTCTTGCCAACGGCGAATCAAGGCTAATATAGTGTTTTTTAGGATAAAGTTCGTCAGATCCGACTATGCGGTAGGTCACTTCCTCGCCCACTTCATTTTCCAAGGTCACCCAGGCGCCAAAAAAAATCCTGTCCTGATCGTCGGGGGGCAGCGAGACGATATTAAGGTCGGGCAATCGTTTCTGCAGATAATGGATGCGCCGGTCTATACCGCGTAATTCTTTTTTACGGTAGATGTATTCGGCATTTTCCGAGCGATCGCCTTCCGCTGCTGCCGCAGATAAAGCTAGAGTCACTTCTTTGCGTTTGCTCCACAGCTCTCTTAATTCACTTTCCAGCGCTTGATAGCCTTCAGGCGTGATGTAAGGGGATGACTTAGGCCCCGGCGGTTTCCAACGTGACATGATTGATTTCCTGCGGATAAATTACGATGAATTGACATATTTTTTCAGACAAAAGAGCTGCAATTCTTTATCATAGTCGGCTTTTAAATGACGAAAAAGGTTTTATCATGCAAATAGCTGACAATATGGCTGTCTCAATTCACTATACTTTGACTAACGATGATAGCGAAGTATTGGATAGTTCAACAGATGGTGAGGCTTTGGTTTATCTACACGGCACAGGAAATATCATTCCCGGCTTGGAAGATGCGTTGCTCGGCAAAGCTGTCGGCGATAAATTTAAGGTGCGCATTGCGGCCAAAGATGCTTATGGCGAACAAAATGATGAGATGATTCAGGTCATCCCGCGAGCAATGTTTGAAGGTATTGATGAAATTGAAGTCGGTATGATGTTTCATGCCGATGTCAGTTCCGGCTCCGGCGAGGTCACCATCGTTAAAATAGAGGGCGATGATATTACTATTGACGGCAATCACTCGCTGGCAGGAATGGCCTTAACGTTTGATGTTGAGGTTGTTGATGTTCGACCTGCAACTCAAGAAGAAGCCGAGCATGGGCATATCCATGGTGCGGGTTGCCATCATTAAGTTGGCTGTGGCGGCGACTTCGGCTACAGCCTACTGTTGGTAGTCGCCGCCACAATTCTGTCCATGTGTTAACTTAATGGCGGTCTTGCCTGCACTTTATCTAGCCCACAAAAACCTTCAGTAATTCAGCGGTATTCGCCATGCCTTTATGGAGATGCCGCTCAATTTCCGCCATGGTTATTTCACCTGCCGTTTTTCCTGCTGCCCAATTGGCGACTACGCTGATTGCGGCATATTCCATGTCGAGTTCTTTGGCTAACGCGGCTTCCGGCATACCGGTCATGCCGACCAGATCGCAGCCATCTTTTTCCATGCGTTGTATTTCTGCGGCGGTTTCCAGGCGCGGACCTTGGGTGCAGCCGTAGGTGCCTAGCGGGCTGATTTTTATGTTGGCATCGCGCGCGGCGCTAATTAAGCGGGAGCGCAGTTTCTGACTGTACGGATAGGTAAAGTCGATATGGGTGACTGCTTCATCGTCAAAAAAAGTATGCTGGCGGCCATAGCTGTAATCAATAATCTGATCGGGGATGGCGATATGCGCCGGTATCATTTCGCCGGTAATACCGCCTACGGCGGCAACGGCAATGATCTGTTCGACACCGAGTTGCTTTAGTCCCCAGATATTAGCCCGGTAATTTATTTTGTGCGGAGCAATGCTGTGCGGGTCGCCGTGCCGGGCCAGGAAGATAATCCGGGTATTGTTCAGTTCGCCGGTAACGAATTCGGCAGAAGGCGAACCGTAAGGCGTGCTCAGCTGTTCCCGTTTGATGATGTTTAAGTCGCTAAGTTGGGTTAGGCCGGTGCCGCCGATGATGGCTAATTGAGTCATGATGATTATTCCTTGCAGGCAAAAATGCCCGGTGCGTTGCGTAAATAGCCTTTGTAGTCCATGCCGTAGCCGAATAAATAACGGTTTTCCACGCTCAGTCCGACAAAATCGGCGGTTAAGGGTTTTTCATGGTCGAGGATTTTATCCACCAACACGGCGCTGTAGACGGCTGCTGCGCCTTGTCCCCGGCAATATTGATAGATCGCTTGAAGGGTGATGCCTTCATCAAGGATGTCGTCAATAATCAGTACAGTTCGTCCTTTAAGCGGTGTTTCCGGTTTAAGCAGCCATTCGATGCTGCCGCCCGAGGTCTGGTTTTGATAACGGCTGGCGTTGATTGAGTCTATGGTCAACGACATGGTTAAGCGGGTCAGCAATTTACCGAAGGTCGGGATGCCGCCGTTCAAGACGCAGAGTAATAGCGGGTTGCGATCCGCAAGTGCGATGTTGATTTCCTGAGCCATGTTATCGATAGCGGCTTCAACTTGCTGTTCGCTGTGCAGCAAATCGGCAGTTGCCTGGACGTGTTTTATTTCTTCAAGCATATTGATGAGTGTTGATGAGTGTTGATAGTTGCAGCCATTTCTCGTTGCGCATCAGTTGTTCGCGGTTCATCTGCGGCTTGCCTTGCATACGGCTAAGGCGCTGCTCCCTGATGGGGTCTTGGCTTATCGGCAGAGACTCAAGCACCTGTTCGGCGGCGATCGGATTGTTGCAAACCAGAATCATATCGCATCCGGCCAGTTGCGCAAGGCGGGCACGTTCCGGGAAGTCGCCGACCGATGCCGCGCCTTCCATGCTTAAGTCGTCGCTGAATACCGTGCCGTTAAAGTTCAGTTCCTTGCGTAAAATCTGCCCAATCCAGAACGGCGAGAAACCGGCCGGCTTCGGGTCGATTTTCGGATAAACCACATGCGCCGGCATAATGCCTTCCAGGCCTTCCTCGATCAATTGTTTAAAAGGCAGCAGGTCTTTTGCCCTGATGCTGTCCAGGTCTCTTTCGTCTATCGGTAAGGTCAAATGCGAATCCAGCGTGACTGCGCCGTGACCGGGAAAATGCTTGCCGGTGGCGGCCATGCCTGCTGTATTCATGCCTTTTCTAAATAAGCTGGAAAGACGGGTTGCAAGCTCAGGATCGGTTGAAAACGAACGGTTGCCGATGATGTCGCTGACACCGCAATCAATATCCAAGACCGGCGCAAAGCTGAAATCAACGCCGACAGCCAGTAATTCGGCGGCCATTAACCAGCCTGCCGGTTCAGCCAGTTCCGGCGCTTGCGCATAGCTAGCCGCAGGCGGCAGCCGAGTGAAGCCTTGTTGAAAACGTTGTACTCTGCCGCCTTCCTGGTCGACGGCAATCAATAGCTTGCCATTACGCGCGGCACGAATGCTGTTAATGAGTTCGGTAACTTGTTCGGGATTTTGATAATTGCGCGAAAAAAGAATGACCGCCCCGGTGTTGGGATGGTTTATTTTATCTTTTTCGTCTGCTGCCAGGGTTAAGCCGGCAACATCCAGCATTATCGGGCCGATCGGGAGATTGGTTGTCATTACATGGATTCGTTTTAAAATTGATGGGCTTGTGGCCTATACTAGGCCACTATTTTTTGGCTACACGGAGCCTGTTATGCGTTTATGGATTGTGGTATTAAGTTTTCTGTTCATGTCTGTTGCTGTTGCGAATGAAGGGACAAAAGAATCAGCATCAGATCCGGAATATCTGGAAATGGCTCCTAAGTTTATCGTTAATTTAGCGGAACCCAAAAAATTTTTGGTGATAAACGTGCAATTATTGGTTGAAGGCGCCGGAGCTATTGAGGCAGTAAAAAAACACATGCCTGCATTAAGACACGAATTAATTATGCTGTACAGCGGCAGGTTGTCTGATGAATTGCAAACCATGGAACAGCGCGAGGCGTTGCGGCAAGAAACGACGGCTGTTATTCGTCAGACGCTGGAGAAGATGGAAGGCGGTAAAGGGCATGGCAAGCCAGCTTCGGCCGAGGAAGGCCAGGTTGAACATACCGACGGATTTAAAGACGCTTATTTTACTGAATTTTTGGTTGACTGATTTTTTCTCAGGCTAAGGGCTAAAGCCTTGGCGTCGAGTTATATTTTTAATTGCTCTTTAACGCGGGCCAAGTTTTCTGTAATTTGCTGTTCTGTATAAGGTTCGGCAGCGAATTTCCCCCAGACTGGCGCAGGCCAGGCTTTATCGGTTTGATAGCGGACGATATGGTGGATATGCAGTTGGGGAACCAAATTCCCTATTGCGGCAATATTCATTTTATCCGCTTGATAAAGGTTGGCCAGATTTTCGGCAAGATAGCTCGATTCCTCGATCAGTAACTCACGTTCCGTTTTGCTTAGCTGGTAAATTTCCTGTAGACCCGCTCGTTCCGGTACCAGTATAAACCAGGGGTATTGGCTGTCATTCATCATCAATAAGCGACATAATTCAAAACGGCCAATAGTTATGCAATCCTGCTCTAAGCGTGGGTGCAGCTGAAAACTCATAACACTATTCATCCTAAAAAAATAAAAGCAATGCTTGAAAATGACTAAATAATCAGTTTAACTTAATAGCCAAGCTCAGAATATAACAATAATAAGAGGGTAGTTTCATGTCGGCTAGAACCTTTTCAGATCAGGCCATTTCAGTTCAAGATAGTTCTGATGATAATCAGCTGGTTATTTCGTTTCGGTTGTTGTTGGGGCTGTATGCCATCATTCCCTTGTGTTTATTGCTGCAGTTGTTTGACGGTTGGTTTTGGAACGGGGTTTTACAGCAGCATTTACCGAACAGTCCGAAACAGTTTTTATTGTTTCAAATTCTTTTTGGGACGCCGCATATCGTCGCGAGCTCCATCTTGCTGGCGAGCAATACCGAATATCTGAAAGTGTATAAACTGAAAATCATGTTCATGACGGCGGCTATCGTGATGATTTTCGGCGTGGGCAGCCTGTTCATTCCTTATAAAGTGCTTTACTTGATAGCGGCTGCCTGGACGGTATACCACGTACTTAAGCAGCAAATTGGCGTGGGGCGCGGGCTGTATCGTTTGCCCGATTGGGCTTTTTATCTGCTCTTGTGGCTGAGTGTGACGGCGGGCATTTTTGTTTATATCGGCATATTTTTAAAAAACAGCCTGGATGTGCAACAGTTGGAGTGGATAAAGCTGATTGCGGGCGGTTTATGTGTCGCGATGATTGGCAGCGCATTGCTATGTCAACGCTATGCGACCACGGCGATGGGAAGGTGGTTTTTGTGGTCGAATGTTTTATTGGTCTTAAGCAGCTTTTATCTGTTTGTTCAGCAGTATTATTTCCTCGCGATTTTGGTGCCAAGACTGGTGCATGATGCGACGGCTTATGTTTTCTACGTGGTGCATGATTACAACAAGCACCACCGGCACCCGCAGAATTTTATCTATCGCTATGCGGCGCGTTGCCATCTGCCGGTTTTTATCGTGTTGCCGATAGCGTCATTCTTGCTGGCGTTTGTGTTGCAGTCCTACGGAGACAATGCGGTCAATAGTGTCACCGAGTTGTTTTTCGGCGTAGAGATTCGCAAAGCGATTACCGTGGGCTTGCTGGGTTATCTGGCGTTAATGCATTATTATACCGAATCCTTTACCTGGAAGCACGGTTCGCCTTATCGGCGGTTTATTGCGTTTTCGAAATAGCGACTGAATCTAAAAACCGCAAGCTTTTCGTGTTTTTCGTGGACGAAATGGTTTTTCAAGGCCTAGCCAGTTCTCTGACCGCATCTTCGGTATGGAAGAATACCTTGCCGGGTTTTAGTTGCTCGATAAAATCGGTTTTTTCAAGCTTATCGAGTACCGGGCCTTTTGCTTCCGAGATATGCAAGGTCATATTCGATGCTTGCAAGCTTTGGTTCAGATTTTCCAATACCTCCAATGCCGTGGTGTCTATGTCGCTGATGGAGGTAAAAATCAGCACGATATGTTTAATGTCCTGTTGCTGTCTTAACTCGGCGTTGATGAATTCTTCGATATAATTGATGTTGGCAAAGGTGATGCTTTCATCGACACGCAGCAACAGCAACTGAGGCCAGGTTTCCACGCGATGGCGCTTGATATTGCGGTAATGTTCGCTGCCGGGTAGGCGTCCGACCACGGCAATATGCGGCTTGCTGGTTTTGCGCAAATGGCTGATCAGGGTCAGAATTATGCCCAAAGTGATGCCTTCTTCAATGCCGTAGACTAAAACGCCCAGCAAGGTAGCGATTTCGGCGATGCCGTCGCCGCGGTCGTAGCGCCAGGTGACGGCAATATTGCTGAGTTTAACCAAAGGAATGATGGCGACCAGGATAATCGCAGCCAATGCCGCTTTGGGGATGTTCTCAAACCATGGGCTGAAAAAGATGACCGCCAGCGCAAGCAGTCCGGCGGCGATCAGCATCGCCATTTGGGTGCGCGCACCGGCAGCGAAATTCACCATGGTGCGGCTAAAGCCGCCGGCTACCGGCATGCCGCCGGAAATGGCCGCTGCCAGATTAGCGGTACCCAGCGCAATCAATTCCTGATTGGGGGCGATTTTCTCGCCTCTTAAATTGGCGGTAACCTTGGCAATGGCGACGCTTTCCACATAGGCAATCAGCGCGATAAAACCGGAGTAGGGCAGTAGTAATCGCCATTTCTCAATAGAGCCGAAATTTATGTTTAACGCGGGGAAGCCCGATGGAACGTGGCCGACAACCGCCATTTCCTGATTAAAATAACTAACGGCCAGGGTTGCCAGGATGATGGTCAATAATGGCCCGCATTTGCTGATGGCGGTGATCAGGGGAACTGGAAGACCTGCTTTTTTAAGGATGAAAACGATCGGCTTGCCGAAAAATACCAGTAAACCCAATGCGCTAAAGCCGATGAGCATGACGGCGATATTAAATGTCTGAAAAATCGCGCTGAAGCACGCGGGATTAAGTCCGCAAGAGGGCATTTTTATGCCGAACAGCTGCGGTAACTGGCTGCCGATAATCAATAGCGCGGCACCGCTGGTAAAGCCGGTGAGTACCGGATGGCTGATAAAATTCACCAACCCGCCCATGCGCAACAGCGCCATCAACAACATGATGATGCCGCTTTCTGCGGACAGAATCAACGCGCTTTGTACGGGATTGCCCAGTATGCTGATCTCCGGCGCAGTTAAGGCGCTGGCAATCATGATCGCGGCAATCGATACCGGTCCGACCGACAGTGTGCGACTGGTACCGAGCAGGGCATACAACACCGGCGGCAGGATACTGGCATAAAGTCCCAGTTGCGGCGGAAGTCCGGCCAAGACCGCATAGGCAATACCCTGGGGAACCAGCAAAATAGCGGTGATGATGCCGGCGAACAAGTCGCCGTTAAATTCCTCGCGGGTGTAGGATTTTAGCCAGCCTACAATCGGGAATAACCGGATAAATCGGGAGTTATTGGGTTTTGAATGGGGCATGGTGAAGAAAAAAGGCGAAAGGTACAAGGCGAAAGGCGAAAGATGTAAGGAGCAAAAAGCATTTTTGCCTTTCGCCTTTCGCCTAATAATTTACTCTTCCTTCATGAACTTTTTGGCATAGCTTTCCAGATGGGGAATATCGATGCGATAGCCTTTGAGCATCAAATGCCAGTACAGCCATGGAAAACCGGTAGTTTTACCCCACCACCAGATAGCGCGGCTTTTTCTTGGATCCAGGAAAGGAAAAGAAGGCGTTACCTTGCCGTCGTAGGCAAACTCGGCCAACATCACTTTGTCCAGTGAAGTGGTTAATGGGCAGGAACCGTAACCGTCATAGCCTTCTCTTAGGTTAGTACTGTTCTTCAAACTGAGAATATTGTCGACCACAACCGGAACCTGTTTGCGCACCGCGGCCGCAGTTTTGGCATTCGGTGTCGAACCTGCATCGCCCAGGCCGAAAATATTGCCGTATTGATTATGTTGCAGCGTGTTCGGGTTGACATCAACCCAGCCGGCGGCGTTGGCCAGCGGGCTTTTTTTGATGAAATCCGGCGCACTTTGCGGCGGCGTGACATGAATCATGTCGAATGCTTTAGTAACTCGCTGCTTGTTGCCTTCGCTATCGGTGGTTTCGAAGGTGGCGATTTTGGCCGGACCGTCAATAGCAACCAGATTATGGTTGAAACTGGTTTTAATGCCGTAATCGGCGACGACTTTGCTTAAGGCTTTGGCAAAAAAGGGCACGCCGAACATGCCCGGACCGGCATTTAAAAATTCAATAGTGAATTTGTCCAGCGTGCCTCTTTTACGGAAACGATCCGCCGCCAGATACATGATTTTTTGCGGAGCACCGGCGCATTTGATCGGCATCGGCGGCTGGGTGAACAGCGCCGTGCCTTCCTGGATATTCTGGATGCATTCCCAGGTGTATTCGACGGTCTCAGCAGAATAATTGCTGCAAACATTGTTTTTGTTCAGCGTTTCTTTCAAGCCTTCAATCTTGTCCCAATCCAGTTGCAGGCCGGGGCAGACCACCAGGTAGTCGTAACTGACGGTATCGCCGGAACGTAAACTGACGCTGTTATCGTTCGGTTCAAAGGTTTCTGCGTAATCCTTGATCCAGGTGACGGTCGGGTGGATTAAATCGGCTTCATTGCGGATGGTTTCTTTTAAGGTATAAGCGCCGCCGCCGACAATGGTGAAGCCCGGCTGGTAATAGTGAACTTCGGACGGTTCAACGATCGCGATATCAATCTCAGCGTTTTGACGGCGCATGTTGTTGGCAACGGAAACGCCGGCGGCGCCTCCCCCGATGATTAGCAAGGTATGGTGTTGGTTTGACATAAATTCCTCTTAATTTTGTAGTTAGTGGAAAATTTTGGTACACGACAAAAAAGTGTAAAACAACTCGATTTCTTTGTCATGTACCCATTTTTCTTTTATTGGCCAGCTTTTTAGGCGGTTGGGTTTTAGGCGTTACTTTTCCACGCCTCAAACCCGCCAGCCATAGACAGCACGTTAGTGTAACCCAGTTGCTGCAGGGTCTGCGCCGCCAATGCCGAGCGGTTGCCCAGGCGGCAGTAGATGAGTACCGCTTTCGACTTGTCGGCCAGTTCGGGCATGTTGCCGATTTTAAACTCCAGCATGCCGCGCGGCACCAATAATGCCCCGTCAACATGTCCTGCTGCGTATTCGCTTTCTTCGCGGGTATCGATCAGCACGATATTGCCTTCCTTAAGCAGCTGTTTCGCTTTGGCAACATCGATTTCAACGATCTGTTGCTTGGCCGCTGCCACCAGCGCCGCGCCTGTTCCCGACAGGCTTGCGGCATACACACCATCCCTGGCGATATCTTCGGTTTTTGTTGTGGTACGGACCGGCAATGTTGCATCCCTGAGCGCTACGGCATCCTGACGTTGATCCTCATCCAAACCGCAATAACGGTTGGCGGGTACCGCTTCATCGATTAACCGGGGCTTGGGTAAATTCAGGTTAAGCATAATCTCGATGAACTGCTCGCGGGTCTTGCCGGCCAGACGCGGATTGGTGGTACGTTCCTGCATGATGCTGCTGACCCAGTGCTGCTGATAATCATGGCCCGGATAGACCAGCGTTTCATCCGGCAGGGTAAACAAGCGCTGGGTAATGCTGTCATACTGCGCACCGGCATCGCCGCCCTGGAAATCGGTGCGGCCGCAACCGCCGATCAATAACGAATCGCCGGTAAACAATCGGTCGCGCCATAAAAACGAAATACTGCCGCGCGTATGTCCCGGCGTGGCAATCACCTTGATCTGTTCGGTGTCGGCGAATTTGAAAACATCGCTGTCCTGAATTTGAATGTCAGCGGACTCCGCGCCGCACAGTCCGCTGACGCCCGTTTGTGCTCCCAAACGTTGGCGCAGCAGGCCGCTGGCGGTGATATGGTCGGCATGCACATGCGTTTCCAGCGAATATTTCAGTTGCAGGCCATGTGTTTTCAGCAGCTCAATATACTCTTCAATGTGCGTGTTGACCGGATCAATCAGGATGGCGTCCTTACTGACCGGATCGGCAATCAAATAGGTGTAAGTCCAGGTTTCGTGATCGAATAATTGTTTGAATAGCATGATGTCTCTCCGGTTGTTGTGTGAGGGCTTGATTTAATTGGGTATCACTCCTTTCAAAGGCTGAATCTCTGGATTATCGAGAGCTGGAGCCGGCAAAGGATAGAGCAGATTGATACGATGCCCCTGCGGATTCGCTGTCATTTTAGGCAACGTTTTCAGGTAACGCACCACAATTTCGCTGACGTCCAGCGGCTTGCCATTTTCGTCCTTCACAACATCAATAGAGCTGCCTGGTGTAGCGCAAGCTCCGCAGTTATTGATGGTCTTAGGATCATCGGCATACCAGTAGCCTGCGACGGAATAGGGCACTGATAGCGCATGCGGTGCAACGTATGTGCCTTCATCTTTGGGGTCGATAGCTTCTCCGCCGATCTTGATGTTGGAGCCTTTAAAGCCATAAGGCGCATACACATCCAAATCGAAGCTTACGTTGCTGTAGCCGAACATCCACCCGCCGGTCCAAAGGCCCGGTACAGTAGAGAACGAACCTCGGGTGGAGTTCTCGATCTGCTTTTTGAGCTGATTGCCAAAGACCGGGTAAACCTTGGCAATGCGCGCACCTACAGGCAAATAGTGGTAAATATCCGACATGGTGATCGGGCCTGGCACTACATGTGTGCCGTAACGAAAACCGCGAATGGTCGCAAAATCCGAACCGGCAGCCCAGCGCATCGCATCAACAATCAAATCGTGAGACGTGCCCTCGATGATACCAGGATTATCCGTTTTGCTATCGGTGAAGTTTGAGCGATGCAAAGCCACGTCGGTATAGCCCACCACGGTATCAACCGGGCGCAGCAAGGTGCTGGTGTTGCCGCCGATTGTTACCGTCTGGCCCTCAACAAAAGTGCCGCTTACAAAAGGCGCGCGGACTTCTGCAATCTTGCGCGCGACTGCCGCATTTTCCTTGATCTCGTCTGTGATGATATGCGGCGTCCATTTCCAGGTCAGTTTGCCATCCCCTGGAAACTTATGACCTTTTTTAACCTTAAGGCGAATCTCACCCAGCATGGTGCCGTCCTGGCCTTCTTCTACCAGGACGGTGCCGGTTTTAAGGACAATGGGCTTGATGCTGCGCTCGTGCATGTCCGCGTTCAGAATAAAGTCAACGCCAGGGTATCTGGAGGCAAGATCGATGGTTCTGGCCAGCTCAAGTTCCGAGGTCATCACAATGATGTCAACATGCTCAACATTACGCAGTTCGTTGATGTAGTAAGGCATTTCATTTTCACCATCGGTGTATACGAAACCCTTGGTGACAACCGGACCGACCGCGCGAATGGCTCGCGCTGTAGTCATGCCCAGAACGCCGACTTTTACGCCATTGATCGTTTTCACGACATAAGGCGGTAATGGACGCTGACCTGCGAGCTTGGGATAGGGGGTGGTGGCATCTGTCGATGGAAAATCGATATAGCCCGGCACACCGGTGGTCTTTTTGTCCACGCCAAGCGCCGGGCGATCCGATTCGCCAGGTTCGGCAGAAACCTTGCCAGGACAAAGAGGTTCGGATACCCCGGCGCAGACATAATATAGGTTGGCGGCGACGGTCTTGGCATCAAGCAGTGGCGGCTTGCCGGGTGAGCCGACAAAAGTCTCCAGGAACCGTTCCGGCCCATAGAGATAGTCCCAGTTGCCAGGCTCGTCGAAGTCAGGCTTCAGCAGATTCATTACATCAATCAGCGCCTGACCGCGGGTGAACATGGCTTCGGCAGAGCCTTGCAGGGTATCGCCTGTATTGAAATAGAGTGTCTTTCCGGGATTGGCTTTTTTGATCTGGTTGATGACGGTCGCCATACGCGCAAGACCTCCTTCCATGCGACCGGTAGTATCGCTGCGAACATTGTGCCTGGACACGAGGTGGCCGTGGATGTCGCCGGAATGAATCAGCGTGAGTTCTCCGCTTCCTGCAAAAGCTGTCCCCGAAATTATCAATCCACTGAGTACGGTTAATTTCCCTAAATTGCCTCTAATCATTTTATGTTCCTGTCCAGTTAAAAATGGCCCAACACCTTATCTCATAAGTGGAGTTGTCCTCGAAGTCAGTGGCATCAAGTTCCCGAAGTATCAGTATTTCGTTCATGATTGTATTCCTCAAATATATTTTTATAAAAATTGGCAAGCCAAAATCGCTGCCACTTTCGCTTAGCTAAAATATTTATAATGTGACAGTCAGTTTCTTGTAACCATCACACAGCTACGTAATATTTACAGCTAAAACCATGCCAGTAAATATTAATTTTATAACTCATTGTTTTTATTTTGTTATTAAACAGATTTGTTTAAGCTAGTTGTTTCATGTATTGTTTCGATGAAACAATAATTCACTAATTTGATACGCTAATGAAACAAACGGCACTATTTTTCAAGAACGATCCTGACTGGTTGGCGCAATTCGACAGTACAACTATTTTCTCCAAAATGCTCGATCTTTGTGATTGCGCGGGCATCTATATTGTTGATAAAGATCAACAGCTTCTTCATTGGAGTCTTGGGGCGGAAAAGTTATCGGGACTCAAATGTGCCAATGTCATTGGTAAGGCTTGTTTGCAAGAGTACGCGATTACAGAGGCCGGTAAAAATAAAGAACAGCTTATAAAATTAACCCGGGTCGATGGTTATAAAATTGAAGTGAAAAAAGTTGTTCAGATTTTACATGATAAAGCTGGCTTTTTTGCAGGAGGCATAGGCTTGCTTTTTTCCTGTTCGGAACAGGCGTCAAACACTCTTTTGCCTAAAGTCCCGCTTGAAGCCAAGCAAAGTTTTCAGGGGATATTAAGTCGCTCACCGGCCATGCAGGCGGTTTTTCAGATTATTCAAAATGCCGCAGAAACAGAAGTAACCGTATTGGTCAGAGGCGAGAGCGGTTCCGGCAAGGAACTGGTTGCAAAGGCCATTCACGATCTGAGCGCCCGGCACAACGCGCCTTTTTTGGCGGTCAATTGCGCGGCCTTGTCCAGCAGTCTGTTGGATAGCGAGTTGTTCGGTCATGTGCGCGGCGCGTTTACCGGTGCGGTCAAGGATCATAGCGGCCTGTTTCAACGCGCGCACGGCGGAACCCTGTTTCTGGACGAAGTGGCTGAACTGCCGCTTGAATTACAGGCCAAGCTGCTTCGGGTCATACAGGAAAGAAACTTTATCCCGGTAGGCGGCGACCGCTCGATTGATGTCGATGTGCGCATCGTTGCTGCAACCCACCGCTCATTGCGAGAGGAAGTCAAGATGGGCCGCTTCCGGGAAGACCTGATGTACCGACTCAGGGTCGTGCCCATCTTTATTCCTCCGTTACGGGAGCGCCGGGAAGATATAAGCTTGTTGATCTGGCATTTTATCCAGCAGCACAATGCCGCCAATTTCAGGAAAATCGAAAAAATCGATCCGCTGGCCATGCGGGCGTTGCTGGACTATGCGTGGCCGGGCAATATCCGGGAGCTGCATAATGTCGTCGAATATGCGTTTGCGGTAGGCAGAGGCACGACCTTGCGCTGGTCAGAATTGCCGCCCGAGTTCAGGGAGCCGCGTACCGTTGGGCTGCAACCAGTGCAAAATCTGCCGTTGTCGGCGGAGGAAGAGTCCGTTGCAATCCGTCAAGCCCTGGAGCAGAGCAATGGCAGGGTTACCCTGGCCGCCCGTTCGCTGGGTATGAGCAGGGCAACGTTCTGGCGTAAGCGTAAGATTTATGGGGTTTAACCCATCTCCTTACACACAAATACTAAACCAGTCCATCTAGCTTGCGGGCTATCTGTATTCCATACACGCAGTCTTGTATTCTCTGGAACCCTTTCCATATGCTTTTAGCGCCGGGCTCTCCATCCG